>JAAZKQ010000522.1 GCA_012799755.1 Lentisphaerota bacterium
AGGGGGGGTAATCGGTTACTCTTTGGTAACTGCTATTTCCTGTTGTCTTTTGTTTTCAGCGCCGAAGATGCGGTCTAAGATAGTCCAGGGCGCGTCGCCTTGGGTAAGGGTGTCACCCGAAAAAGAGCCCTGTTGGGCGACCTAAAAATATTGCCGGATGAACCCTGAGCTAGCAATTGGCGTAAAATTCGCCGATGCTGCGGAAGGCGTCTTCATTGCCTTGACCGCAGCGGTTGGCGACGAAGAGCACGCAGAGATTGGCTTCGGGATCGCACCACAGGACGCTGCCGGCGGCGCCGCCATGGAGGAAGCCGCGTTGGGGCTGGTGGTTGAAGATGAGTTCTTTATTCCAGCCGCGGCAGCGGATGAGGAACGTTTTGGTGGTGTCGTCGGGCGTGCGGAGAATGTCGGCTTCGCGCATGGCCTCGAAGGTCGGCTGGGACATGAGACGGCCGGGAGTGATGATTGCCTCGCCGAAGTTCAGGAGGTCATTGCAGGTTGACCAGAGACCCGCGCCGCAGATTTCGGCGGCGCAGAAGTCGTCCAGTGGAATGGTGGTATAATTGCAGGGAATGGTTTTGGCCAGGTCGGCGGGTTGGAAGGAGGTGTTGATCATGCCGCAGGGAGTAAAAATCCAGTCTTGCAGGACTTCCTGGGCGCTGGCTCTGGCGCCGACGCTCAGCAGGACTCGCCGAATCAGCTGGTAGGTGCTGGTGCGATAGGACGCCGCCGTGTGCGGCGCCCATTGGAAACCGGCCGCGATGAGCTCGGGAATATCCGATTTGTGCCAAGGACAGTCCTTCAGGCCCGTGCGGTGCAGAAAGACGTCTTCGACGCGAAGGGCGAGGAAATCGCCGCCGGCGGCTTTGAGTTCCGGGATGAAATGATGGAGCGGGTCGTCCCAGCGCAGAAGCCGCTGATCAACCATGCGGGCAATGGCCGTACCGACAATTGCCTTGGTGATGGAAAAGATCATCAGCGGCGTCTCGCGCAACGTCGCCGCGTCCTGCTCCGGCAAGGCGCTGATGACCTCGCAGCGCTCTTGCCCAAACTGGCGGGCGCCGAGCATCACCACGTCGAATTTCTTTTCGTCAATACAGTGCCGGGCGCTGTTGAGGGCTCGTGCGAAGGTCGCGTCGTTGACAGTCGGGTAGATCATGGCTTATCAGTTTTGCTGTTGTTGCCAAGACGGCGGCGTGGTTTACCAATGTATGCAGAGCGGTCGCGGCAGGGTGCTGATGACATTGCCGTCGGGGGTGAGTTTGCCGGATTTTGCATCGTAGTCGAAGAGGAAGATAGTGTCCGAGAACTCGTTGGTGGCGGCGAATTTCGACCAGCCGGGGAGGAAGTTGATATCGCGGGGACTGCTGCCGCCGCTGAGGACGAGGTCGCTCATGGTCATGCCGCCTTGGCCGTCGAGGGCGTAGACGGCGATGGAGTCGTAGCCGCGGTTGGAGACAAAGAGGAATTTTTCATCTTGCGAGAGGCGGATGGCCGCGACCTTGGTGGCGTCGGTGAAGGTTGCCGGCAGGGTCGGCTTGAGCTGGATGGCGGTGAAGACGCCGTCGTGGTAGCGCATGGAGACGACGGTGTTGCCGAGCTCATTGGCCAGATAGGCGATTTTGCCGCTGCGGTCGAAGATGAGATGCCGCGGGCCTGAGCCGGGCGGTACGTCGGTGAAGGTCTTGACGCCGCTGGTGACGAGGCCGCGCTTGGGATCAACCGGATAGCATTTGACGGCGTCAATGCCGAGGTCAACGATGCAGAGGTATTTGCCGTCGGGCGTCATTTGTGCGTAGTGTGGGTGCGGGCCTTCCTGGCGCTTTTCATTGGGGCCGCGTCCTTCGTGCTGAATCACTTGGGTGAGGGCCTTGAGGGCGCCGTTTTCGAGGGCGTATTCCGAGATGCTGCCACCGCTGTAATTGGCGGTGAAGAGGAAGTTGCCGCCGGGGTCGGTGCAGAGGTAGCAGCCGTTCAGGCCTTTGCCGCCCAGGCTGTTGATGAAGGTCAGTGAATTGTCGGCGTTGATGGTGTAGGCCGCCGCGCCGCCGCCGTCCTCAACGGCGCAAGTCGAGAAGAGGAATTTGCGGTCCGGCGAGAAGGCCAGGTAGTTGGCGCTGTTGAGTTGGTTGAAACCGAGCTGGCGGGGCCGGCCTTGGTCCATGACGTAACGATAGATGCCGCCTTGGGGGCTGTTCGCGCTGGCCGCAATGTAGAATTCCTGAGTTTTCATGCTGGTCGCTCCAATTGATGGTCGAAGAAGGGTTGGTAAAGGCGCTTAAGACGGGCGAAGTATTTCACACATTGACCATTTAATCGAAGATTTTACCGGGGTTCATGATGCCATTGGGGTCCAAGGCGGCTTTGATGTTGCGCATCATAAGCATGAAGCCGGGGTCGGCGACGGCGGCGAGGTACTCTTTGCGTTTGTGGCCGATGCCGTGCTCGCCCGAGATGTGCCCGCCAATTTTGGCGATGGCCTTGTACATGTCCATGAGAATATTCGGGAGGACTTCGTGCCAGCGTTCGAGGGTCCATTCCGGCGGCATGACCGGCGTGGCGTGCAGATTGCCGTCGCCGGCATGGCCGTAGCAGGGAATCTGCACGCCATATTTGGCGGAGATTTCACCCAGTGCCGCGCTGGCGGCGGGAATGGCGGCGATGGGCACGACAATGTCTTCGAGGCTCTGATGGGGCGAAAAGACCTTGAAGGCCTCGGCTATGGCGCGGCGAATGCGCCAGATGCGCTCGGAGTTCACATGGGTGTCGGCGACATACACGTCCGTGGCGCCGGCGGCCAGGCATTGTTCGCCGATGACATCGTAGTCGTGTTCGACCTGCTTTTCGTCGGCGCCGTCTACGGTAATGAGCAGCATGGCGCCGGCGTCGGCGCAGGGCAGGGTTTCGTTGAGGTATTCGCAGGAGGTCGTGAAAGACAGACGGTCTATGAATTCGACGGCGGTGGGGATGATGCCGCCCTCGGTCATGATTTTCGGCACGGCGGCGACCGCTTCGTCAATGGTCTTGAAGAGACAGAGCATGTCCACGGATGCTTTGGGCAACGGCAGCAGTTTCAGGATGATTTTGGTGAAGACGCCGAGGATGCCTTCGGAGCCGACCATGAGCTGCAAGAGATTGAGGCCGGACACGTCTTTCACCAGCTTGCCGCCGAGGCTGACGTGCTCGCCGGTGGGCGAAATCATGTCGAGGCCGAGGACGTAGCGGCCGGTGACGCCGTATTTGACGGCCTTGCCGCCGCCGGCATTTTCAGCGACGTTGCCGCCGATGGTGCAGCTTTCCAGGCTCATGGGGTAGCCGGCGTAAAAGAGGCCGTAGGGGCGCAGCGCTTCGTTGATTTCGGAGGTGATCACGCCGGGCTCGACGGTGACAGTGAGGTTGGCGCGGTCAATCTCCAGAATGCGGTTCATGCGACCGAAATCCAGGACGATGCCGCCGAAAAGCGGCACGGCGCCGCCGGAGAGGCCGCTGCCGGCGCCGCGGGCGGTCACCGGGATGCGTTCGCGGTTGGCGATGCGCACCAGCTGAGCGAGTTCCTCGGCATTGCCGGGACGGGCGACGAGTTCGGGATTGCGCGTTTCGCAGTCCGCTGCTTCGTCACGCGAGAAGGGCTCGAGGCGTTCAGGGTCGTTGAAGATGATATTGCTGGCGCCGAGAAGGTCGCTGAGTTCCTTGGCGATGGCGGCGCTGACGGGCTGGTAGCTATGGGGGGCGCTATTCATGATGTGTGATGACTCCTCGTGACGCGCTCAGGATTGCTTGGCGGCGGCAATTTTTGCGGTGAGCATGGGCAGCAGGGTGAAGAGGTCCCCGCAGAGGCCGAGCTCAGCATAGTTGAAGATGGGCGCCTCTGAATCGCTGTTGATGGCGATGATGGTCTCAGAGGTCTGCATGCCGGCGAGATGCTGCACGGTGCCGGACAGGCCGACGGCGATATACAGCTTCGGCGACACGGTTTTGCCGGACAGGCCGATCTGCGCCGGGTAGGGCAGCCAGCCACGATCAACGGCCTCGCGGCTGGCGCCGACCGCGCCGTTCAGCACGTCGGCGAGCTGCCGCGCCAGCTCCACATTGTCGGCCTTCTTGAAACCGCGACCGACGGCGACGATGACGTCGGCGTCCTGGATGGCCTGGGTTTCCGTTGTCGGCGAAAAATCCACCCGCCGGACTCGGCTCTTGAGCAGCTCCGCCGGCGGTTGCCAGCGGTCAATGCGGCCGCTGCGGCCCTCTTTGCTTGGCGCGGGTCGGGTGGAATGGGGACGGACCGTCGCCATTTGCGGGCGCCGTTCGGGTGTTTTGATGGTCGCCATGATATTGCCGCCGGCGGCCGGGCGGGTTTGCAGGAGATTGCCGGTTTCGGCTTCAATCTGCAGGCCGGTGCAGTCGGCGGTGAGACCGGCGCGGAGGGCGCCGGCGACGCAGGGCATCACGGTGCGGCCGGTGCTGGTGGCGGCGGCGATGAGGATTTCGGGTTGTTCCTTGACGATGAGCGCTTGCAGGCACTTATCATAGGGTTCCGGCAGGAAGTAGCGTAGTTCGGGGGCCGATGCGTGCAGGACGCGGTCACAGCCGCGGTCAATGAGTGTTTGCAGCTCGGCGTCGCTGAGATTATCGCCGAGGACGACGGCGCAGAGCGCGGCGCCGCGTTGGTCGGCGAGCTCACGGCCGCGAGTGATCAATTCATAGCTGACTTCGGCTATTTTGCCCTCGCGCTGTTCGGCGAGTATCCATACGGCTTTCGGGCTCATATCAGACCTTTCTCCTTTAGCAGCTCTACGACGCGGGCGACGGCTTTTTCGGCCTGAGCGGGGTCCATAGCCGGTAATTTTTCACATTTTTTGAGGTGGCTGGGGCGGAAGATTTTGACGACGCGGGTGGGAGACGCTTTCAGTCCGATGTCGTCTTGGCTGACGCCGAGGTCTTGCGCCGTCATGACCACGATTTCTTTGCCGCGTGCGAGGCGTTTGCCTTGCAGGGTCGGCAGCCTGGGCACGGCGGCTTCCTTGAGCACGCAGGCGATGGCCGGGCCATCAACCTCGATGGTTTCATAGCCGTCTTCAAGCATGCGCCTGGCGCGCCAGCCGCCGGCGATCTGTTTGATGCCGCTGACGAAGCTGATGACGGGCAGGTCGAGAAAAGCGCCCATGGCCGGGCCGGTTTGGCCGGTTTCGCCGTCGGTCGCGCGTTCACCGCAGAGGATGAGATCGGGTTGGCCGATCTTCTTGACGGCGGCGGCCAGGGCGAACGCCGTGCACCAGGTGTCGGAGCCGGCGAAAGCGCGGTCTGACAGCAGGATGCCGCGGTCAACGCCGAGCGCCAAGGCCTCTTGCAGGACTTTCGTCGCCGCCATTGGCCCCATGCTGAGGCAGATGATCTCGCATTCTTCCTTCGCGGCTTCTTTGATCAGCAACGCGCATTCGATGGCGTGGAGGTCCAGGGGATTGATGACCGAGCTGGCCGCCTCGCGAATCAGCGTGCCGGTCGTTTCGTCCATGCGCGTGGCCTGGCTTTCCGGCACCTGCTTGATGGTCACAATGATTTTCATGATGTCGGGTCTTGGGGGTTGGTGAGAATGATAAAAGGGAGGTCTCGGAAGTGAACTCAAGAATCTAGTGGATAAGGGCCTGCTACGCAAGCGCAAAGCTGAGAAAAAGGCGGAGTGCGGTAGGCGGTCACTGATTGATAACCGTTGTTTCTGTCAGCTGCTATGGACAGTATGGACAATATGGACAGTGTCCATATTGTCCATACTGTCCAT
>JAAZKQ010000523.1 GCA_012799755.1 Lentisphaerota bacterium
AGACGACTCGGGCGGCGAGTTTAAGAGCCCAGGGCAAGCCGCGCTGAAAGCGCGTGCCGCCCTGGGTGGAGCATCCCGCCGAATGCACCCTGTAAGGGTGCGACATGGCAAACACGAAAGATGGGGTGTTGTCCAGTGAGTGACCGCTTACGTTTTTTGCGTAAAAAACGGGCTCGCCATCGTGCCGGCAAGGATCGGTCGGATATAGTACTGATTCAAATAGCCAAAGTGGTTGCTGCCAGGCAACTCCCGTCACGGAGTGTGCCGATTGCAACCATTTGGACCTATGCTTGCGCCGTCTTCATTATGTGCACTACTTCCGAAAGGATGCTGTCATGTTATTTTCAGCCAGCCGTTCCTCGAAATGGTCAGCGCTGCAGGAGCAGCTGATTCGTCGTTCCAGTACCACATTGATGCATGCCTGCATAGCTGTGGCGTTCTTGTTTGTCGCTATGCTCCAGGCAGCCGAGATTCTTCCCGACCAGGCCTTGACTGCCGTTGACAACTGGTTGCGCTATACCCAGCAACGCCCCTTGGCGACGCCGCTTAGCCGCAATTCAGACAGCGTGCAGAGTATCCGCGATGAGCGGGGCAAGGCACTATGCCACGTAATTGCTTTGCAAGATGGTGGCTTTGTTGTCACGGGGGCTGACGACGCTGTGGTGCCGATCATCAGCTTTGCCGCCAAGGGCGTCTTCCCCTCTGATCGGAAACATCCCCTGCGCGCCATCCTGCAGCGGGATTTGCCGCGACGCCTGGTCAGGGCCGAGCAACGCCGCGCCAATCCGGCAACGCGCCAAGGCGCCGACAAGACGAGCTACGCCGCGCAGTGGCAGGTGCTGCTGGCGCCTTATCAAAATACCCGAGGCGGCATAGAACTCCCCGATGATCTGCGCGTGGCGCCGCTGCTGCAGTCGGCCTGGGGACAGACCTTCATCTATTCAGCTGATTGGGAAGAAATCAATGTCTACAACTACTACACGCCGCACAACTACCCGACAGGCTGCGTGGCAACGGCCGGCGGCCAACTGATGCGAGCCCATGAATATCCCAAAAAATCGGTAAAGAAGCTGACCAAGGAATGTGAGGTTGATGGAGTCCCCCAAGCCCTGACCATGTTCGGTGGTACTTACGCCTGGTCGGATATGCCCCTCGTACCCGATGAGAGCATCACCGAGGTCCAACAGCAGGCCATCGGCAAGTTGCTCTATGACGTCGCCGTCAGTATGGAGATGAGCTTCGCCGGCGACGGGTCAGCAGCATCAATGTGGGATTTGAGCGAGCGCCTACGGGACACCTTTCACTTTGCCAGCGCCAAGTACTTTGTCCTCTGGGATGAAGGCTACTCCATCTCCAACACCACGCACTACCGGGATATGTTGTTGAGCAATTTTGACGCGGGCTATCCAACCGTGATGGGATTTGTCGGCGAGGAGGGTGGCCACGCAGTCGCCGGTGATGGCTATGGCTTCCATAACGGCTGGCTTTACATCCATCTGAACATGGGCTGGGCTGGTTCCGAAGATAGTTGGTACCATGTCCCGCTTGTCGAAACCGAGCAAGATGTCTATTCTTTCTTTGATGAGTTGCTTTTCAACGCCTTTCCGGATTTCAGCGGTGAACTGATCAGCGGTCGGGTCACTGATATGGCGGGGCGGCCCCTCGCCGACGTCGGCGTCACGGCGCAAAACGCCGCCACACAGGTCGTCGTCGCCGAAACCACCACCAATGAACGCGGCATTTATGCGCTGAAAGTACCGGCGCTCGCCCGAGGTTCCTATCGTGTCCGCGCAGCCTTTCGCGGTGTTGAGGGGATAAGGAACGTTGATGGGGTTGTCGCCAGCGACGATTACAACATCATCAACATGGCGGAGAATGACATCCGGGTGAAAATCGGCAGTCGCTGGGGCATTGACTTCCAGCTCAATCCGCTGCCTTTCCTCTATACCGTGGTGAATGATACAGTCATTATCACCGGTTATGACAATGGCCCGGCAGACGTGGTTGTTCCGGCCACGATTGAAGACTTGCCCGTCGTTGCCATCGCGGCCGGCGCCTTCCAGGGGCTTGACCCCGTGACGAGCGTCGTACTGCCTGATTCCGTGGCATCCGTCGGCGAGAATGCCTTTGCCGACTGCCTCAATATGCAGAGCATGACCTTTGGGCGTGGCGTGACCGAGCTTGGCGAGGGTGCCTTGCAGAATTGCCCGGCCTTGGCGAGCATCGTCGTGCCGCCGGAAAATGGCGCCTTCGTGACCGACGCCGCCGGCGTGTTGTTCAGCCGCGACTTCAGCGCGCTCTTCCGCTATCCGCCGGCGAACACCGGCGAATACGATATCCCAGCTGCTGTCTGCTTCATCCAGCCCTATGCCTTTGATGGCTGCGCGAACTTGCAGAAACTCTCCTTACCGGGTAACTTGCGCGACATAGGTGGCGCAGCTTTCCGCCGCTGCGCCACGCTGACCACGCTGACCCTGCCGGCAGCTCTGGAATCCATCGGCGATGCCGCCTTTGCTGACAGCAGCATCATCGAGTTTATTTTCCTTGGCGCGCCGCCGGACTTGGGGGCCGCAGCCTTCCCGGCAGCGGCGACTGTCCGTTGCTACCAGGACAATGCCGATTGGGACGGCATTGAGACGTTCGGCGGCTGTCCCGTCGAGAGGATAGCGGTCTTTCATACAGTGTCTTTTGTGCTTGGTGACAAAGGACGGACTGAGGATGGCCAGCTCCTCGCACAGGAAATCCGGCATGGTACGGCTGCGCAGGCGCCAAATGTGACCACGGATACTCCCTGGGTCTTCTCCGGCTGGGATGCCGACTTCAGCGTGGTACTTAGCAATATGACCATTTATGCTTGCTATGCCTACCAGCGCGAGCTTGCTTTGGTTGCCGGCTGGCAAGTCATTGGCCTTGACTTCGTTCCCGATGAAGATTGCGCCGCCGCCCTGGCAGCCGAAAACCTCTCTCGCTATGACGCTGTTAGAAAGGCTTTCGTTCGGCAAGGCGACTTGGTCCCCGGACGCGCTTACTGGCTCTTCCGGGAGAAGGCCGGTGGGACCCTTGCTCTCAGCGGCGATGTCGTCGAAGCGTCACTATTGCCTACTGCTCCCGGCTGGCATTTCGTCGCCGTTGCTGCCAATTACGCCGAGCTGCCGACGGGCATCACCGACGCCTGGCAGTGGCGTGACGGCCGCTATGTCAGGACGACCACGCTGGTCCCCGGCGAAGGCTATTGGCTCTATAGTCTGGGGGGTAATCGGTAAAAGGTTGCGCAATGGTGAGCGGTGCCTTGTGCGTCCGCCGGCCCATTGCATGTCCTGCCGCTTACGTCGCTTTGTAAGCGGTCACTCGTTGATATTCGCAGTCCCGGCAAGCTGAATCAAGCCTGCTTGGCACCTTGGCCGCGAAGCGGCAGAAGCGCTGAAGGCGCAAAACATGCCAGTAACCACCCCGGTGGGGAATACACCGGGGACAATTTGCAGGAAACTCACGTAAGCGCTCATTCATTGATATTGTGGACCAAGATGTCAGCAAATGGACTTCTTGGCGCCGTAGGCGCTTAACCATGCTTAACCCCAGCCTTCAGGCTGGGGTGGTGAGCTCCCCATGAGGTCGTGCCTTGTAAAGGCACAACAGCAGAAAATGACTGCCGGTACGACCGGTATCAATTGGTGACCGGCTACCGCCGGTTTTGCCTTTCGCCGCCGCGCCGAATTGGCAACGGCGCTTTGCGCCATTAGCTTATTTCGTGCATCGGGTTACCTGGCAAACATTCTCAGCATCCCTGTTCACAAGGAGGAATCATTATGGTCGGAATTATTCTCATCGCTCTCATCGTAGTCGTCGTGCTGGCTGTCATATCCGTGTACAACGGCCTGATTCGCAAGAAAAAGCTGGTTGACAACGCCTGGTCGCAGATTGACGTGCAACTTAAGCGCCGCTACGACCTCATCCCGAACTTGATTGAGTCAGTCAAGGGCTATGCCGCCCATGAAGCCGGCTTGCTCGAAAAAGTCACCATGGCGCGCACGCGGGCTATGGGCGTGCCCAGTGGCGACACCGGCGCCAAAATCGCTGCCGAGACCGAATTGGGCGGCGCTCTGCGCGGCCTGATGGTGCAGGTCGAGGCATACCCGCAGCTCAAGGCCAACCAGAATTTCCTCCAGTTACAGGAAGAACTCACCTCCACCGAAAACAAAATCGCCTTCGCCCGTCAGCACTACAACGACAGTGCGACCAATTACAACACTGCCATCGCAGTCTTTCCTGCCAATGTCATCGCCGGCATGTTCAGATTTCAGGACGCCGCGCTCTGGCAGATCACCGAAGCCGCTGAACGCGAAGTGCCCAAGGTGAAGTTCTGACGATGGCCGCCAAGCTGACCTTCCATGACATGATTGCGCGCAATAAGCGCAACAGCGTGATCCTGATGGCGCTGATGGTGGCGCTGCTGTTGCTGCTCGGAGCCGTTTTCGGCGCCGCCTTCGACATGGTGGAGATCGGCGTGGCGACGGCGCTGATTGTCGGTGTCATCTGGTTGCTGATTGCCTGGAATGCCGGCGCCGGCACACTCATGGCTTTCAGCGGCGCCAAGGAAATCGAAAAAAAGGACAATCCGCAGCTTTTCAATGTGGTCGAGGAACTGTCCATCGCCGCAGGCTTGCCCATGCCGCGTGTTTTTGTCATCGAGACCGACGCTCCCAACGCCTTCGCCACCGGCGCTTCTCCGCAGCGCGCAGCGGTCGCCATTACCACCGGCCTGCTCAACAAGCTCAATCGCGACGAACTGCAAGGAGTCATGGCGCATGAAATCGGCCACATCCGCAATTTCGATATTCGCTACACCATGCTCATGGCCATGCTTGCCGGCGCCATCGCCATGCTCAGTGAGGTGTTTTTGCGCCTGATGTGGCATGGCGGTGGCAGCGCCGTTGGTGGTAGTCGCCGTCGCAGCAGCCGCAAGGAGGGTGGTAGCGGCGGCGCCCAGATCCTGTTCATCATCCTCGGCATCATCTTGGCCATTGTGGCGCCGCTGATGACCACGCTCATCCGCCTCGCTCTCAGTCGGCAGCGCGAGTATCTCGCCGACGCTTCCGCAGTGGAATTCACCCGCAATCCCCAGGGGTTGGCGTCCGCTCTGGCCAAGATTTCCGCCGATAAGACACCGATGGACGTCAGCAACGTCACGGCCCCGCTCTACATCGTCAACCCCAAACTGGGCTTGCGCGGCGGCAGCACTAATCTCTTCAGTACGCATCCGCCGACCGAGGAACGCATCGCCCGCCTCCAAAGCCTCCAAGGCGGCAGCCAGGGCTGAGGATATAGGCGCTGAGCGCGCTCCCGCCGGCGGCACCAGCCACCGAACAACCCAAACGCAGGTCTCCCGGCCGTGCTGCGGGCTTGCAGCCCGCAGCGTCACATGACTCCGCTGGACGCGCACCAGCCACCGCACAACCCAAACGCAGGTCTCCTGACCGTGCTGCGGGCTTGCAGCCCGCAGCGTCACATGACTCCGCCGGCGGCACCAGCCACCGCACAACCCAAACGCAGGTCTCCCGACCGTGCTGCGGGCTTGCAGCCCGCAGCGTCACATGACTCCGCCGGCAGCACCTGCCACCGCACAACCCAAACGCAGGTCTCCTGACCGTGCTGCGGGCTTGCAGCCCGC
>JAAZKQ010000524.1 GCA_012799755.1 Lentisphaerota bacterium
CACCGAGTCCACCATGTCCACCGAGTCCACCATGTCCACCGAGTCCACCATGTCCACAAAACCCGCCGCTCTCACTGGCATATTGGTCTTTGGCGGGTGATATTCAAGGCTTCACCACCACGTTTTTTTCACGGCATGCATTCAGGACATCACAGCGATGGCATCTTCACAGAACAGCAAGTCCGGCTCCATGGGCATTATCCGCGAAGCGCTGGGCAAAGACAATCCGGTTTTAGTGCAGGTCTTGGGCATTTGTTCGGCGTTGGCGGTCACCAGCTTGGTCAGCACCACACTGGTGATGGGCTTGGCGTTGATGATCGTGACTTCTCTGAGCTGCCTGCTGGTGTCATTGCTGCGTGACACCATTCCCTACCGCGTGCGCCTGATGGTGCAGATGATGCTCATATCCGTCCTTGTCATTCTCATTCACCTCTATTTGCGCGCATACCATCTGGAGATGAGCAAATCGCTGGGGCCATACGTCGGTCTGATCATCACCAACTGCATCGTGCTTGGCCGTTGCGAGGCCTTTGCCCTTCGCAGCAAGCCCTTGCCGGCCTTTCTTGACGGCCTGGCCAATGGCGCCGGCTACGCGCTGGTGCTACTGGCGATTGCCATCATTCGCGAGCCCCTTGGCGGCGGCACTCTGCTCGGCTATAACGTCGTCCCGGCGGGCTTCCAGCCGGCGATGTTCTTCAAGACTGCGCCTGGCGCCTTCCTGACCCTCGGCGTCGTGGTGTGGGTCGTCAAAAGCATCTGGCCGCAACGCGGCGGCGTGCCCGACCATGAGGGCTGATTCGCGCAGGGTGTCGCCGGAAAGATCGCTATGAGCAACGCATGGTTTGAGCGTCCCCAGGCCGGTCCCTCAGCCGCCAAGGCTCTGGTGGGCCTGGGCATGGTCTTCTGTCTGCCGAGTTTGTTGGTTTCCCTGCTGTTTTACCTCTATCTGCCGCGGCTGCAACTTGGCGCCGGCAAGCTGCCCTACGCGACTGCCTACGAAATGGCGCTGATGCTCATTTTGATCGGCTTCGTCATCGGCTTCAGCATGATTTATCAATACTGGGCCGATGTCTTTTGCAAGATTTACAGACGCAGCCAGTTGTGGGCGACGCTGTGCTTGTTGCCCATCGTGGTCCTTGGTCCGCTCTATTATCACCTTGCCGTCCTCTTGGTTGCTTTCAAGCAGCGGCAACGTCGCGCCGCCTACTGGAGTTTTCTGGGGGTGATAGGCGGCTGCGGCCAATGGCTGGCAATCATCTGGGGCCTCAGCGGCGCCTTTGGCATCAATTTCCAGATCGGCTTCTGGTTCAGTCTCTGCGGCATTGCCGCATACCTCGCCGCCACCCAGGCGCTGATTCAGCTTGTCGGCAGCGATGGCTTCAGCCGGCGGACGCTGGCCGCCGTTTGGGCGCTGACCCTGAGCTGGTTTGCTCTGCAAGCCTGGCATTGCGTGCTCACCCTCGGTGCCGAGCAGCGCAATGCCGCCGAACAATTGCAACTGGCGGACGCCTATGATAGCGATTTGACCCGAAGCGCGCTCAACACCCGCAGCAGCCAGGATGACAAGGCCGCGCCCATCAGCGCTCTCGGCGAGGCCTTGATTGGCGTCAGCGACGACGAACTGCACGCCATTCAGCGCGACTTCAGTGCCGTCGCGCTGAGTGCGGAGGAGCTCGAACGCGTTGGCCAATGGCTGGCGAAAAACCACGCGGTCCTG
>JAAZKQ010000052.1 GCA_012799755.1 Lentisphaerota bacterium
ATGGAAACCATCTTTCGTGTTTGCTATGTGGCACGCCTTCAGCGTGCTGTTTCGGGTGGGGGCTTCCCTGGGGTTGCGCCGCAGGCGCAACCCCAGGCTGGTATGTGGTACGCTTTCAGCGTACTGTTTGGCCGGATCCAAACTGAGCTTCTATGGCGTTTTTGTCAGCGGAAATATCATGAGCAATGCACTGTTGCCAATGAGTGACCGGTTACGGGGAAAAAGCCTTTCAGGCCGGATTTGGGCAGGGAATAGTGAGTTTTTCCGCTCAGTCTTTCTTTCTGGCATGTTTTCTGCTATTACAAAAGCATGACAAAGATTGCAATACCACATTGGCAGGGCCGGGTCAGTCCGGTGTTTGATGTCGCTGCACGGGCGTTGCTGGTTGAGGTGAATGCCGCCGGCTTGACGGTGTTGGGCGACATTGAGTTAGGCAGTGAGGACGTGCCGCAGCGCGCGGCGCTTCTGGCGGCCGCAGGGGTGGAGGCTTTGGTGTGCGGGGCCATATCCCGCGTCGTCGAGGCTAGCGTCAGAGCGGCAGGTATTGAGGTAATATCGCAGATATGCGGTGACGTTGAGGAGGTGAGCAAGGCTTACGCCGACGGGCGTTTGGGGTATCGTCGCTATGTCATGCCGGGTTGTTATGGTGGTCGCTGTCATCGTCGCGGTTATCGCGGCGGTCGTGGCCGTGGCAGCGGTCGCGGTGGTGGTCGCAACAGAGCTTGACGACCAAGTGTGGTGATGACGTCGAACTGCAGCGGCGGCAATCACCAAAAGGCAAAGGTTATGAAAACACAATCAAGATGAAAGGAGCAGTGTTATGCCAAGAGGAAATAGAACTGGACCTACGGGAATGGGAGCAATGACGGGTCGTGGCGCAGGCTATTGCGCCGGATTCATGACGCCGGGCTACATGAACCCGCAAGCGGGTGGTGGTCGCGGTAGGGGCTGCGGCCTCGGTCGCGGTAGGGGCGGCGGTGGCCGCGGGATGGGCGGCGGTTTCGGCCGCGGGGTTGGGGGCGGTTTCGGCCGCGGGATGGGCGTCGGCTTCGGTCGTGGTGCGGCCGCAGCTGCGGCATTGGCGCCCGAGCAGGAACGGACAGTCTTGCGCAATCAGTTGGCCGGCTTGGAGCAGACCGTCGCTGAGCTCAGACAGCGTTTGAGCGAATTGAAGGATGACGGCGCTGAAAACAAATAAGGGCCATCAAAAAGCGTAGCTGTTTTTTGCGATGGGGAGGAAGGGGCCCATTGGGCTCTTTCCTCCTGTGCTCGGCTTGGGCGAGAACGATCCCCCCTCTCATAGAATCTGCGGATTAAAGGAGGCTTGGGGACTGACTCATTGAGCGACGATAAGAGTAGCGAAAGGCAAGCCCGGCCTCAGGTTCGGCCTCAATCATCAGTTGCTGAAGCTGGGGTAAGCGGTCAGCCGTTGATACTGGCCGCGACGGCGGTCTTTTCAGCTGTAGTGCCTTTACAAGGCACTGTCTCATGGGGAGCTCGCCACCCCGGCCTGAAGGCCGGGGTTAAGCATGGTTAAGCGCCTGCGGCGCAACATGGACATTATGGACACGATGGACGGCAACACCTGCTTGCCCGCCGTCCATACTGTCCATATTGTCCATACTGTCCATAGTAGCTTGCGGGAACAACAATTATCAATGGGTGGCCGGTTACGACAGTGGAGGTGGGCCAATGAAGGGACGCGAGCCCGTCAGCCGAAAGACGCTATATTAGGCCGATGCCTGATAGCCTCGGTTTCGGCATTGCCAACAGGCAGCCCATGACGCTCTCTGGAATTATAGGTAATGTGCGGAATCTTGTGATGAATACGTGTAGGATTCTGCCATCTTCTCAATAAAGGAGTCGTTAAAAAATTAAGGCAACAGTTCTGGAATTGTTCCAAGCTGTTTTTTGCAATAGGTTTTCCGCATGGGAAACAGAGGGCGGCATGTGTGTTGCATGAATGCATGATTGCGCCGTAGGCGCTTAACCATGCTTAACCCCAGGCTTCAGCCTGGGGTGGGGAAACCTCAAAATCAGGCGCCTTGGAAAGGCGCTACAGAAAACCGCGAAAAGGAACCGAGAATATAAACTTAATTTCTGTACAACCCCCAAACATGACGCCGTCGGTGGGATAATTGCCTTACTGCAAGGTCCTGCCGCCATCAATACCGATAATCTGCCCGGTAATGTAACTGGACTTGGCCGAAGCGAAAAAGAGCGCCAATTCGCCAACTTCCGCGGCCGTGCCGGCCCGGGCCAGGGGAATTTTCGCGAAGACCTTGTCCCACCAATCCTGATTGTAGCGATTTTCAGTAAGAGCGGTCTTGATCAGCCCGGGCGCGATACAGTTGACCCGAATGGCATGAGGCGCCAGTTCTACCGCCAAGCAGCGAGTCAGATGATTCAACGCCTGCTTGGCGCAGGCATAGGGCATGACATCTAAATTGATCACCCGGCTGGTATGCACGGAACCAATGTTGATAATGCTGCCACAACGACGCGGCAGCATTGACCGCAACGCCAGACGACTGTATGAAACCGCACTGAAAAAATTTTTTGCGAACTGCTGATGCCAATACTCCATCGGCATGTCGGCAAAGCCGGTATTGGGCGTCACATCAGCGCCGCCGACATTGTTGACGAGAATATCAACCTGTCCGAAAGTATCCATCACGTCGCGCATAAACAGCTCTGCCGCCTCGGGGTCGGCGGCGTCAACAGCCGCGAAGAACACCTTGCGACCGGCGTCGCGCACCAGTGCGGCCGTATGTTCCGCCGCTTCATGGTTCTTTCCGTAGGTAAACGCGATATCAGCTCCCGCATGCGCAAAGGCCGCGGCGCAGGCCTGGCCGATGCCTTGCGAGGCGCCGGTAATGACCGCTACTTGATCTTTCAGTTCAGCGTCCATTGTCTTTATGGTCTCCCGTGAGTGTCACTATTTTGCTCCTGAGGCGATAAAAGCATATTGCTGTGCGGTTGACAGCCGACACCAAGCTGTTGTCTTCAGTGCCCATAGCGGTCAGCCCCGGCCTGCTGCGCGATATTTCGCGGCAAACGCCGCAAAGGCCTTCGCAAAACATTCCAGCGGCACGCGGGCCATTCCAACACCCACGCGTTTGCCGGTTTTGGCAATCATCCCGCCATACAGCAGCGGCTGCATGCCGGTTGCCAGTACTTTCAACATGTCAATTCCCGCCGGACTCCCGGCGTAATCCAAGGCCGGCAACAGAAAATTGCGATTTTCACAAAGACAGATGGCCGCCAGTTCCCGGGAACGCGCGATGGCGTCGGCGAATGTTCCACCCATTTGCCGCGCCACCGCCGGCGACGCCGCAGCGGCAAAGCCGCCCAGGCCAATGGCTTCGAGGGTGCAACTGTCACCGATCCATGGCAGAATGTCCTCCTGCCTGGCGTCCGCAGACAGAAGCGCTCCTTTTAATTGCGGCGCCGGCGCCGTGAACCACTGATCGCCCAGGGAGCTGATCTTGATGCCGTATTCAACGCCGTTGCCGACCTGCGCGGTTACCACCGTTGAATACTCCACGTGTTTCATTGACTGCAAGGTCGCCATGGCTGAGGCCATCCCCAACGGATGGAAAAGACGCGGCGTCTTCTCCAAAAAATCAACACAGCAGCGCAAGGCGTCCGCCGGGATGTCCGGTTCCGCAAACAGCAAAGAAAACAGCTTGTTGACCAAGATCGGAGTCTCGGCTTCTTGACGCAAATGCGTTTCATCGCCCATCTCAACACCCCGGGCAATAATCTCCTTGGTGGGAATGCCCTCAGCGCGATGAAGCATTTTGGCAAAGACCGGCCCGACTGCCTCACGGAGCAAATCGAGATACTGTTTGATATTGGCATTGTAAACGCCCCAGCCGCCGAGACCGCCTCGGTTCGGACCCTCAAACGGAACACAATAACCGCGCTTGCCGCTGTGCCGGTCTTCGACCACATTGACGATCATGGACGGCGTGACAATGCCGGCGCCGGGACACACTACCGCAAAATCGTTGGCGGGATGGAATTCAACCCTGCCCATACGAACGAGCTTCTCCGCTTCGGCTTCGCTGGTCGCCAGCCCTTCGTATAAAATCCCGTTGCAAATCCCCAGGCGCTGAGTGGCACAGAGTTGATCCCAAGGCAAGGGCGGACCGGATTTCAAGATCATGTTCGGCTTTAAGCCGGGAACGACATCAAGCGCCGGTTTCATATCAATCCAACAGGGATCGGCATCCAGCAATGACTCAATGACTTTCGCGTTGGCGGCGGCAATCTTGTCCGCCAATGGACTCTCGCGCAACTCACCGAGCTGCCGCTGATAGGCGCGGACGATTGCCGCCGGCTCGCGATACTCATTCCTCTTCTCATCTGGACAGGTCATAATCAACTTCCTCTTTGGCAAGTTGTCGCTGCACGACTTCCTTCGGCACTATTCTCCCCATCACGGGCAACGGCGGTCATTTCATGGCCGGCGGCCCCCGGGGTGATGATGATGCTTTTACACCAGTGCCGGTCGTCGCGTGTCGGAAAATCTTCGCGGTAATGCACGCCCCGACTCTCCCGGCGCCGCTCTGCCGCCGCAACCACGAGCTCCGCAGTCAATATCATGTTTTGCAATTCGCTGAGCTGAGTCAATTCCCGCACACTCACGGCTTGGTAATTCTTGAACTCAGTGGCTAATTCTTGAATGATCCGCCCTGCCTGCGCCAGCCCGTCCGCCGACCTGACTGCTCCGGCATACATGCCCATAGTGTTTCTGATGAGCGCTTTGGCGTTCTGAATGACAGCGGACGCGTCGCCGTCCTGAAGATGCCCAAAACGCTCGGCTATCATTCTGCGTTCCTGATCTGGAATGGACGCCTGACCATTCCGTTGGACATACTCAGCAGCGCTGGCCCCGGCAATTTTTCCGAACACATATATTTCCGTGCCCGCATTGCCGCCCAGGCGATTGGCGCCATGAATTCCCCCGGTCACTTCGCCGGCGGCAAAAAGCCCCGGCACCCCGCAAGCGCAGCCGGCGTCTATCTTGACGCCACCCATGAAAGTGTGAGCGGCCGGCGCAACTTCAATCCGTTCCGTCGTCAAATCAATCCCGGCTCGCAAAAAACGCTCGTAATACATGGAATGGTCGCGCTTGAGCACTTTTTCCGGCAGCATGCGCAAATCCAGATACACCCCGCCGTGCTCACTGCCATTCCCCGCTTTTATTTCCAGCGCGATCAACCGCGCCAGCATATCCTTGGAAACCGTGCCTTCGCCACCAGGATAGCGCTTGAGAATAAAACGTTCATCTAGGCGATTGCGCAGTTCTCCGCCCTTGGCCAGCAATGTGGTGGAAATGCCCAGCTTGCGCGGCCAAAGGCAGCGACAGGGCTCAAACTGCACAAATTCCATGTCAAGCAACGACGCGCCGGCGCGATACGCCATGCCATAGCCATCGCCGACTATCCCGTCCGGATAGGTGCTGTCGGCATAAATGCCACTGCCACCACCATTGGCCAACACCACCGCGCCGGCGCTGATCACCCATAGCTCATCCTGAAGCGGAGCCGCCGCCAAAAGCCCGCAGACTCGCTGCCGAGTCAGCAACAAGTCCAACGCCGTTACCCCTGCATATTCTTTGACCTGCCGGCGCGAAAGCTCCTCACGCATCAGGGCCATGCTCGCCGACCCCGTGTGATTGGATTGATGAACCAAGCGAGGACAACTGCAACCCAGAGGCTGAAGCAGATCATAGGCGGCGTCCTCACGATCAAAGCTGAACCCCAAGCCCTCAAACTCCCGCAACACTTCTACGGCCTGCCCGGTTAAGAGCCTGGCCAGCTCGCGGTCGTTAAGCCCGCCGCCGCCGACACAAGTGTCGCGAAAAAACAGCTCAGCGCTGTCACCACAAGCAACTGGCGCATTAAAGCCAATCACCGCCGGCGACGCCGCCGCGCCCTTGCTGACCAACAATACAGAGGCGCCACGCCCAGATGCCGCCAGCGCAGCCCGTAAACCCGCTATCCCGGCACCGACGATCACAACGTCCGCTGTAAGCTCCCTGAACCGCATGTCACCCCTTCATAACTCAAGCGCAATCAATTAAAACACGGGTGTTTTGCTTGTCGCAAGCGTTTTTATCAGCCATTCCTCTGCCATAAGATAGACATGATTGCCGCATAAACAACGGAGAAAAGTTCAGCCCCTGCCTTCAATAGTAAGCGGTCACTCATGGATAAAGTGGACATTGTGGACATTGTGGACAAACACCTGTTTCCTGTCCGTTCTGCGACATCATCTACGCTTGTTTTCCGGTCGTGCTGCGGGCTTACAGCCCGCAGCGGCACATCATCCCGCAAACGAAAAACCCAAGCACACGCAGGC
>JAAZKQ010000525.1 GCA_012799755.1 Lentisphaerota bacterium
GCAGCGGTAAGACAGGCCGCCAAAAATCTGCGCTAATCTGCGTAATCTGCGGATAACAAAACCGGCGCCAGGTGCGGCGCCGCTACCTTGTCATCAGATGCCGAGCATTTTGCGGACATTGGGGAGCTGTCCGGCGCTGCCGAGCTTGACGTTCTTGGCGGCGATGAATTTGGCATACTCGGCCATGAAGACCTTGCCCGGCGGACGCAGATCGAAGTTCTGCGGATTGTCGCGGAAATGCTCGCGATGGACGCGGCACCACACCAAACGACCATCGGTATCAATGTTGATCTTGGTGACGCCGAGCTTGGCGGCTTGGGCAAACTGGTTGTCGTCAACGCCCTTGGCCCCGCTGATCTGGCCGCCGGCGGCATTGATGCGGGCGACTTCGTCCTGCGGGACAGAGCTGGAGCCATGCATGACCAGCGGGAAGTTGGGCAGGCGTTTCTGAATGGCGGCCAGGATATTAAAGTGCAGGCCCTGCGTGCCGGTGAACTTGAAGGCGCCGTGGCTGGTGCCGATGGCGCAAGCGAGGCTGTCAACGCCGGTGCGCTGCACGAATTCCAACGCCTGGTCCGGATCGGTCAATTTCGCGTCCGCCTCGTCAACCGACACATGCTCTTCCACGCCGCCGAGCTGGCCGAGTTCGGCTTCAACAACCAGGCCCTTGGCATGAGCGGCATCAACCACACGCTTCGTAATCTCGATGTTCTTCTCAAAGGGCTCGCTGCTGGCATCAATCATCACCGAGCTGTAAAAACCACTCTCAATGCAATCCATGCAGGTTTCTTCATCACCATGGTCCAAGTGAACGGCAAAAACCGCGTCCGGGAATACCGTGTCAGCGCTGCGGATAATGCCTTCCAGCATCAGTTTGTCGGTGTAGGAGCGAGCGCCCTTGCTGATCTGGATGATGAAAGGCGCCTGGCTGTCAATGTTGCCCCGGAACAGGCCCATGCACTGCTCGAGATTATTGATGTTATACGCGCCGATCGCGTACTTGCCATAGGCGGCCTTGAACAGATCCTTGGTGGTGACAATCATCGTGCTTCCTCTCGTTTCTTGGTTTTTCAGAAAGACAACCACGCCCAAAACTGAGCGCCTGGGGTTGCCATGCAGACGAAACTTGGCTAATATAATACACAAACTTCATTCTGTACGCCCGCTTGCCACTGGTGACGGGATATTCGTGCCTTTCATGCCTGTTTTTAATCTCGACCAAGGTGCCGGCAACTGCTTGCACCGGTCGGACAGAAAGGTCCACTGCCGTGCGATTTCAATGCAGTCACTGCCAAACCATTCTGGACATTGAGGATTGTGAACCCGGCGAATTGGTGCAATGCGGACAGTGCGAGAGCGCTGTTGCCGCCCCCCTGGCTGCGACCTCGCCGGGCGCGCTGATTGGCGATTTCATCATCAAACGCGAACTCGGCGTCGGCGGCATGGGCGTAGTCTACCTGGCACATCAGGCCAGCCTGGAACGTGATGTCGCCATCAAAGTCCTCCACGCCAATTTCGCTGAGGACGAAGCATTCATCGAGTCATTCATCCGCGAAGCGCGCGCCGCCGCCGCCGTCAATCACCCGAACATCGTCCAGGCGTATGCGGTCAACAGCGAAAATGGCCTGTTTTATTTTGCCATGGAGTACATTGACGGCGAGACTCTCAAGCAATCGCTGGCCGAAAGGGGCCGCTTGCCGGCAGAGGAAGTCATTGACATCGCGCAGGATATTGTCGCCGCCCTGGGTTTCGCCTGGAAAGAACGCCGGATCGTCCATCGTGATGTCAAGCCGGACAATATCATGATCGCCAACACCGGGCACGCCAAGCTGGCAGACCTCGGTCTGGCCCGCAAAATCACCGAAACCAACCCTGACGGCAGCTCCGAACTCTTCGGCACCCCACAGTATATCGCCCCGGAACTTCTTTTCGGCTATTCGCCCGACGCCCGCAGCGACATCTACAGCCTGGGCTGCACCCTCTATCATCTCGTCAGTGGACAATATCCATTCGGCGGCGCGGCGCCCGAAGAAGTCGTCAATAAACATCTCTTCACACCCCTGACGCCACTGCTTGAGGTCGCGCCGGACGCGCCGCCCGGCCTGGCGGCAATGATTGAATTGATGATGGCCAAGCGTCCCGCACAGCGTTATCCGGATTATGACCTCATCGCCGCCGACCTCAAGCTGGTCAAGGCCGGCAGAATGCCCAGCCACGCCGCCGCTCCTGACGCTCAACACCCCATTGATGGCAACAGCGATAATCCATTCGCCATCCCTGAAGGCTCTGAGGCAATCATCAGCCACGCCAACACAGCAACACCATCACCAAAAAAGAAAATAGTCTTCAGCACTACCCCCAAACCGCCCAGTGCCACCGGCAGTACTCCACCCAGTGCCACCGGCAGCACTCCGCCCAGTGCCACCGGCAGCACTCCGCCCAGTGCCACCGGCAGCACTCCGCCC
>JAAZKQ010000526.1 GCA_012799755.1 Lentisphaerota bacterium
CGTGTCCATAATGTCCATGTTGCGCCGTAGGCGCTTAACCATGCTTAACCCCAGCCTTCAGGCTGGGGTGGCGAGCTCCCCATGAAGTAGTGCCTTGTAAAGGCACTGCAGCGGAAAATGACCACCGGTATGACCGGTATCAATCGGTGACCGCTTACATTTATGACTTGCCGCCCCGCTGCTGTCCGTGGAAAATAGCCTCAGCAGTTGTACATTATCTACGCTGGCACACTTGGAGCGCAACAATAACACCGGCGCCTATCCTTAAGGAAGAGTGGCGGAATTGGCAGACGCGCAGGATTTAAGTTCCAGTGGTTAACACCGAGCGGGTTCGACTCCCGCCTCTCGTACCAGCCGAAATTGGCGCCGTTTGCCTGGTTCACGCGAGGCTGCGGACGAGACGCCCGCGAAATCGCATAAAGGCCGTGCAGTCTCTTACAGACGCTTGTTTTTTGTACAGGCATGGTCTCAAAGATAGCACGGAAGCGGGGCTTGCCACTGTGGTGGCGGGCATAGGGGCGGCGACGGGATAAGATATGTGATACTACGATGACGAGCACCGGTACTAACATGCAGCTTCCACTCTTCTCCGGGTGGCAAGGTCATGTGCGCGAGCTCGCCGCTGGCGATGTGTATGCGCGGGATGCCGTCTGCATCCACTTCGACCGGGCGGAGAACCTGTACGCGCAGTGGGCCAGTCCCACGTGCATAATTTCCGATGGACCATACGGCGTGAGCGGCTTCCCGGGAGACGAACACCGACCGCACACTCTTGGTGATTGGTACGAACCGCATATCAGGGCATGGAGCCAGTTCGCAACGCCGGAGACTACCCTTTGGTTTTGGTGTACCGAAGTCGGCTGGGCTACTGTGCACCCGATTCTGCTTGCCAACGGCTGGGAGTACCGGTGCTGCAATGTATGGGACAAAGGGCTTAGCCATGTTGCCGGAAACGCCAACACCCAGACACTGAGGATGTTTCCGGTTGTGACGGAAGTCTGTGTACACTATGTAAAAGCCGCGACGTTCAGGGTCGGCGACCGATTCCTTGGCATGCAGGAGTGGCTTCGACATGAATGGCGGCGTACCGGACTGCCGTTCAGACTCGCGAACGATGCCTGTGGAGTCCGAAATGCCGCTACGCGGAAGTACCTCACAGGCGACCACTTGTGGTATTATCCTCCACCTGAGGCCTTCGGGAAGCTGGCGGACTTTGCCAACAAGCACGGCGACCCTGGCGGCAAACCTTTTTTTAGCATGGATGGCAAATCCCCTATCTCCGTCCAGCAGTGGGCCAAGATGCGAGCCAAGTTTACCTGCGAGGTTGGAATCACCAATGTTTGGCGGGCGCCGCAGGTCAATGGCTCAGAACGAATTCAAGGCAAGCGGAATGGGATGAAGTACAAGTTCAGTAGTCTCCACGGAAGTCAGAAGCCCCTTAAGTTCATTGACCTCGCCATTCGCGCCTCAACTGACGTGGGGGATGTCGTTTGGGAACCTTTCGGCGGCCTTTGTCCTGGCGCCGTGGTCTCATATGCCCTTGGACGGAAGTATCGTGGCGCGGAGATTATCCCGGAATTCTACAGAGCAGCAGTTGAAAGGCTTGCCACATCATGACGAATAGGAGTACGCTCACAGCGCCAGTCAGGTCGTTGCCCGAACCGGAGGAAGAGCACTACCAGCTCTATCGAGATGTGCGCGAGGCAATTTCTTCCCTGCCTGTGTATTTCCGAACAGAGACGCAGATCGCCGGTATCATGGCGACCGATCTCCACACCCTCAATACAGTGTTGGGCGCCACGATTGAGGAGCAGGTTGTCCGTACCTTAAATTTGATTCGGAACACGTGGGATCCAGACGAGAAGTACGCCTTGTACTCCTTTGTGAGGAAGGCGCAGACATTTCCCGATGTGCTTCTCCGCAAGAGCTCCACAGATGAAGTCCTCATGGGAATTGAACTCAAGGGGTGGTACCTTTTGGCCAAAGAAACGGAACCAAGCCTACGATTTCAAGCCACAGCAGCCGCATGCGCAAAGCGCGACCTGATTGTCGTCGTGCCTTGGGTCTTGGACAACGTCATTAGTGGTTCGCCGATTCTCTTTGAGCCATTCGTCGAATCTGCCAGGTATGCCGCCGAATACAGAAACTATCACTGGCAATCTATACGCAGAACCAGTCAGGATGCCGGCATTGAAGTTCCGTCGGGGGTTTGTCCATACCCAACAAAGGCCGAGCAGATTCTGGACAAGCCACATTCCGATGGCGGAGGGAATTTCGGTCGCCTGGCTCGTACCGGCATGATGAATTCGTACATGAGCAAGCTTGATGAGCTGCGGCTTTGCGGTATCAAGACGACATACTGGCGCGATTTTCTCAAGGCGTTCCAAGAGAGCACAAGCGACGAAAAGGCCCGCTTGGCTCTAGAGCGTTTAAGAGTCCGTGCCCGGGAAGCAAGCGATATTCCGTCGCCAAAGGCCCAAGCAGCACTTGCCATCGCCGCGGAACTTGAGCGTCTTCTCGACACCACGCCGTGACCCCCAGGTATTGGCAGACGTGATTGTCGTCCAACGACGACTAAAGTTTTTTTATCGTAATCAATTGTTCGAGTAATCAGTCACTCGTTGATAACTGTGTTCTTGCGAGCCGCAGCGCCAAAAAACCGCGACCACCTGCGACCTGCAAAACGATGGACAACATGGACATTATGGACACGATGGACAAGAACACCTGCCCGCCCACCGTTCATAGCGTCCATAGCAGTTTGCGGGAACAACAATTATCAATGGGTGACCGGTTGTTGGGATGGTAAGCGGTCACCGATTGGCAACAGGCGTTTCCTGTTGTCTTGCAATGGAAGCCATTTTTCGTGTTTACTATGTGGCACGCTTACAGCGTACAATTTTTGGGGGACGCTTACCCGGGGCGGCGCGCACTGCGGGCGCTTGCCCTGGGTTGGGCATGTTTCGCGCTTTCAGCGCTTCCGCCGCTTCGCGGCCAGGGATGCGCGGCGCTTGCATACGCGAGGGGCGAAAGGCTTGGAGCGATGCCACGAAGCGTAACATCGGCGTCAGTTTTGTGGTATTGATGGGCCTGTTTTCCATAAGAATCGCGCAATGGACATGCGTTTTTATCGTGCAGGTAAGCAAGGAGGTATGAGGTCATGACGCGTCGAGTTGCTTTGTCGTTGGTTTTGGTGTGTGCGAGTGCGGTGGTCAGTGCGGCGCGAGTGGAGCTGCGGCCGGCGGCCAGTGATGACATCCTGTTCAATCCGGGAATGGGCGTGTATCACCAGTATCCGCCGATGGGCTTGTCGCCGGAGCATTGGTCGAACGAGGTATGCGGAGTGGCCTATTGCCGCTATGATTGGAGCACGCTCAACCCGGAGCCGGGGGTGTACTGTTTTGACGAGGTGCTGGGCGCGTTTCATGATGCGTGGTATGTGAAGCGCGGCGTGCCGATTGCCTTCCGGGTGATGAGTCAGAATATGCATTCGCGGAATGAATATGTGACGCCGAAGTGGGTTTTTGACCTCGGCGTGCCCTCGGCGGAATTCGTCGCCCTTGGCGGACATCAGCAACACGATCCGGTATTCTGGGACGAGCGCTACCTTGAGCAGCAGCAGATTTTCTTGCAGGCGCTGGGCAAATGGCTGGAGGGACGGCCCGGCATTGAGTTCATGGACATCGGCGCCATCGGCGAGTGGGGCGAGATGCATCTGGCGCGTTGGACGCCTGAGCAGCTGGCGGCGACGGGCTACAGCCACTACAAGTACGTCATGGCGTATCGGCGCATCATTGACGCACATTATCGCTACATGCCGCGGGGCACGCGGATTTTCCTCAATGTCGGCGGCCAGGACAATCATGTCATCAACGATTACGCCTTTTTGCGCGGGATGCATTTCCGGCAGGACGGGCTGAAGCACAATGGCGCCAGCTACCACTGCGGTGAATGGCTGTACAAGCCCTATGCGGAAAAGGGCGTGCTTTGCAACTACGAATTCCACGCCGGCTACAGCGGGATGGTGAAGAGAAACTGGAGCTTGCCGCAGAGCATTGACGTGGTGCTGTCGGAGCCGATTTCGTATCTGAACAGCAATTTGGGGATTTACGGCGACAATGTGCATCCCGAGGTTAAGTCAGAGTTGCAGCGGGTGGCGCGCAAGATCGGCTACCGCCTGCGGCCGACCGCAGTAAGCTACTTTGATCAAGTGACGACGGGCAATGCCAAGCGCTTTCCGGTGAGCATCACTTGGACCAACGACGGACTGGCGGCGCCGTCCATGAGCTTTGTGACCGCCATCGGCCTCTGGCGCGCCGGCGAAGAGCAGCCCGTGGTGGCGGCGCGGCAATTCCCGGCGACGCCGACCACGGCGTGGAAGCCCGGCGCGGAAATCGCCCAGAGCGCTTTTCTGGATTTGCCGGCGGATGTGCCGCTGGGTGACTACGAGCTGCGAGTCGGGCTGATTTTGCCGGAAACGGAGCAGGTCATCAAGCTGGCTTGTGCCAATCGCGACGCGACGGGCTCCTGCGTGGTCGGAGCGGTGAAGGTAATCGCCGCCACCAAGGCCTATCCGGTGCTGCTCTACGAGGAGAACTTTGATGATCCGGCGCGGGAGACGGCGTGGGGGGCGACCTGCGAGGGCTTCCAGACCGAAATCGTCGCCGGACAGGGCGTGGACGGCAGTCGCTGTCTGCGCTTTTATGGCGACAAGGTGAAGAATGCCTGGAACTACGTTGGGGCAGGGCGATTAGCGCAGACCGTGCCCTGGGGCAGCTACCGCCTCAGCATGAAAATGAAAGTGCTGGCCTATGCCTATCCCGACGATGTCCGCGGCAGGCCGTATCCAAAGCTGGCCATACACAATTTGGAGGACAAATGGGTGGCCAATCAGAACGGCACGCACTACGACATGAGGCGCAAGGGCGAATGGCAGGAACTCAGTGTCGTGCTGCATTTGGAGGACGACGAGCGGATACTCGGCTCGGCCATTGAAACCGGCGCTTACGCTACGGACATTATGGGCGTGGATATTCTGCTGGACGACATTCGCCTGGAACTCATCTCGGAACCATGAATGAGCCGCGGCAGAAGGTTTTCGGCAAGGTGCGAAATCTTGTGAAAGAAAGTGTAAGCGGTCACCCATTGATATTCGCAGCTCTGGCAAACTGCACTAAGAGCGCCTGTCGCCCTGACCGTAAAGCGGCAAAAGCGCTGAAAGCGCAAAACATACCAGCCCAGGGTAAGCGCACTGAAGGTGCGCGCCACCCTGGGTAGGCGTCCCCACCCACGAAGGCACCCTGTAGGGGTGCGACATAGTAAACACGAAGGATGGGCTGCATTGCGAGGAAACAGGAAATGCCTGTTATCAATAAGTGACCGCTTACAAGAATGTGAGATTTGCCCCAATTGTTGTATTTGTTAGGCGTCCGGTAGTGCCCCTACTGGGCACCACTTTTGGGGCGTGCCCATCCCCAGGCTGAAGCCTGGGGTTAAGCATGGTTAAGCGCCGACGGCGCAACATGAACATTATGGACACGATGGACGACAACGCCTACTCGCCCGCCGTCCATACTGTCCATATTGTCCATATTGTCCATAGTAGCTTGCGGGAACAACAATGTTCAATGGGTGACCGCTTACGGCTTGCAAGTGTTCATCACAAAACTCCGCACATTAACGAGTTTTCAGGGAGATGACGGACTATGATTGAGCCAAAGTGTCCTGCGTGTTCAACGGCGCTGAGCTTGCCGCTCGGGGCCTCAGCGGAGCCGGCCACTCGCTGTCCCCGCTGTAAGCGTGAACTGCGTTACCGGCTCTATCCGGCGGCTCTGCGCCGCGCCGCGCCGGTGGAGCCTGGCAGCCGGCGGGTGCTGGCCGAGGACAGCAGCTGCTTTTTTCATGCTGAGAAGGCCGCCGAGGCCGTCTGCGAGCAATGCGGGCGCTTTCTCTGCGCTTTGTGCGCAGTGGATTTTGCCGGCAAGTGCCTTTGCGCAAACTGCATTGCCGCGCAGAATGGCGACGCCGGGCAGGGACGGCGGGTGACGCGTCTGCGCTACGATCTCATTGCCAGCGCCTGTTTTTGGGTGGGGCTGTTGACCTGCTGGGGTATCTTGCCGGGTGCGCTGACGGCGTTGGTCATTTCACTTTGGGCCTTCCGCAAGGAATGCAGCCTGGTGCGCTCTTGCCGTGGGGTGATGCTGGCCCAAGTCTTTCTCAGCATTGCAGTCCTGATCGGCGTTAGCTTCATGCTGGTATTTTTCATGGACTCATAACTTGGGGGAACTGGTGAACAAGACGGGAAAATACAGGAAATTACTGGGTGAAAATTCGGCATTTTCGCTCTCCGGGACTGAGTCGTTGTACTACAACGACGAGCATCTCGTGCAGGTGAAGCTTGTGGGATTCCGTGAATCCTACACGTTTTTTCACTATCCGGACATCCAGGCGTTGCTGGTGCAGCCAACGCCTTGGTTCCAGCGCCTGTTTGGCGCTGTTTTCATGCTGATTCTGCTGACGGCGCTGTTTTTCCACCTGCCGCTGC
>JAAZKQ010000527.1 GCA_012799755.1 Lentisphaerota bacterium
GTGGACAGGGTGGACAGGGTGGACAGGGTGGACAGGGTGGACAGAGTGGACAGAGTGCGCTGTCATTCATGGAGTCCATAGTGTCCATAGTGTCCATACAGTCCATAGAGTCCATCATTACGCATATTTTCCAACGGCTTCAGATTGCAAAACTCCTGGCGGCAATGGAACTGTCGGGGATTTCGTTGGTCTTTTTTGAGCATAGGTTGGGCGGATGATTGCGTTGGAGGGCTCTCGCTGGTACATTTTGTTTTTTTCGCTGCGGGTTTTGCCCGGCATGCTTTTTTATTTGGTTTTTATTGAGGAGTTGTTCATGAGCGTTGACGTCAAGCAGATTGGCGAGCGGGTTGCCAAGGAGAGCGCGTTGCTGGTCCGGGTGCGGGCTGAGATAGGGCGGGTCATTGTTGGTCAGGAGGCGCTGATTGATCGCCTGTTGTTGGCGCTTTTGTGCAATAACCACGTGTTGATCGAGGGCGTACCCGGTTTGGCCAAGACGCTCACGGTGACGACCATGGCCAAGTGCCTGCAGGCGAGCTTCCACCGCATCCAGTTCACGCCGGACCTCCTGCCGGCGGACGTGGTGGGCACCATGATCTACAACCCCAAGACCGGCGAATTCAGCACCAAGCGCGGACCGATTTTCGCCAATGTGATTTTGGCCGACGAGATCAACCGCGCGCCGGCGAAGGTGCAGAGCGCCTTGCTGGAGGCGATGCAGGAGCGACAGGTGACGGTGGGCGACAGCACCTTCAAGCTGGACGACCCCTTCCTGGTGCTGGCGACTCAGAATCCGGTGGAGCAGGAAGGCACCTATCCCTTGCCGGAAGCGCAGGTTGACCGTTTCATGTTCAAGCTGAAAGTTGATTATCCTCAGAAGGAGGACGAACTCAAGATTTTGCGGCGCATGGCGTCCACCGCGCCGCAGCTCAGTGTGGACAGCGTGCTCAATCCGGCCGATGTGAAACGCCTGCGGAGCCTGGCGGATGAAATCTTCATGGACGAGAAGATTGAGGAATACATTGTCAATCTGGTGGATGCCACGCGCAATCCGGGCGATTACGGCCTGCCGGCGCTGTCCGAGCTGATTCGCTATGGCGCCTCGCCGCGGGCGACGATCTTTTTGGCGATGGCCGCTCGCGGCCAGGCGCTGCTGGAGGGACGCGGCTATGTTACGCCGCAGGACGTGAAGTCGGTGGCCATGGACGTGCTGCGGCACCGCGTCATCATCAGCTACGAGGCCGAGGCCGAGGAAAAGAGTTCGGAGGACGTGGTGCAGGAGATTCTCAACACGGTGAAAGTGCCCTGAGCAGGCCGCCCGCTGTAGTCGCCGTGTCAGCTGAGAGTGAGCAGAGTCGCCATGTTACCGAAAGAGCTAGCCAAAAAAATCCGTTACATCCAGATATACACCACCAAGACGGTGAATGACGTCCTGGCCGGTGAATATCAGAGTGCCTTCCGCGGCGCCGGCATGGAGTTTGACGAAGTGCGCGAGTACCAGCCCGGCGATGAGGTGCGCTCGATTGACTGGAACGTAACCGCACGGCAGGGCCATCCCTATGTGAAACGCTTTCACGAAGAGCGCGAACTGACGGTGATGTTTTTGGTGGACTTGTCGGCATCCGGCCAATTCGGCACCACCAGTCAGCTCAAGAACGAATTGGCCGCGGAGTTCTGCGCGTTGCTGGCTTTTTCGGCGGTGAAAAGCAATGACAAGGTGGGGATGATCCTGTTCACCGACCGCATTGAGAAGTTCATCCCGCCGGCGAAGGGCGTGTCGCATGCCCTGCGTATCATTCGCGACGTGCTGGGCTTCAAGGCCAGCGGCGCGCAGACGGATATTGCCGCCGCGTTGGATTATCTCGGCCGGGTGATTCGCAAACGCTGCGTCGTCTTTTTGGTGTCGGATTTCCTTGGTGAGGGCTATGAGCATGCCATGCGCGTGCTGGGCCGGAAACATGATTTGATTGCGGTTACCGTGAGCGACCCGCGGGAGCTTGCGCTCCCTGATCTGGGCTTGATTGAACTTGAAGACGCTGAAACCGGCGAGCTGGTGTTGCTGGACAGCGGCAGCCGCCGCGTCCGCGCTTGCTATGCCGAACTGGGCCAGCGGCGCATGCAGGAACTGCGTGCGGGCTTTCGCTCCATGGACGTTGACCAAATTGACCTGCTTACCGGCGAGGACTACGCCAAAAAGCTGGTGTATTTCTTCCGCCATCGGGAAAAGAAGCGCTGAGGCGTCCGCGGGCCTTGGGCTGCGCGGCCGATAAAGAAGGCAATGAATGAAATCTTGTGATGGAAAGATTTAACATAGAGGTCGTATTTGTCAGGCATCTGGTAGTGCCCCTACGGGGCACCCCTTTTTTGGGGGGGCCATCCCCAGGCTGAAGCCTGGGGTTAAGCATGGTTAAGCGCCTACGGCGCAAATACAGCGTAAATGATTGATAA
>JAAZKQ010000528.1 GCA_012799755.1 Lentisphaerota bacterium
CCGCCTGCTTGCCCATGGCGGCAGCGTCAACATCGTCGGCCAACCGGCGCCGGCGCCGATCGCGCCGGCCATCGGTCGCTTCCTCTACCGCTGTACCGGCGGCCTCAATCCCGCTCATGGCTGCATCGGCATGGTGCTCATGCCGGCGCTAGGCGCTGCCCATGCCAAGGCCCGAATGGCTCAAAAAATCGCCGGCAAAGACTACATGGTAGTGGATGAGGCCATGGCGGATGGAGCAGTTCCCGGCGCAGAACTCGCGGAAAAAAGCGCGGAAAGCGTTGGGCGCGGCATGCGCGAAAGACCCCCCCTGGCGGACGCCAAATATGCCAAGGCCGATGCGGACAGTTTCAAGGCCGCCTGGCTGGCGGCCGAGGCCACCCGCAGCCTTGACATCGCTATCGTCAGTCAGGGCAGCCTCAACTGCTTCCGCAGCCTCGGCAACGATCCACGCCTCAGCGTCACCATGGTCAATGCCGCTGCTTCGCGCAATGTCACCCGCGCCTTGGTCCTGCTGCTGTTCTGCTGCGGGCTGTTGCCTTGCTTCCAACATTCGTGGCGGCGCAAGCTCGCCTATGTGGCCGCTTGGCTGCTGTTCTGCAGTCTTGTTCCCTGCATTCCCGCGCTCGCCATGAGCACCATTGTCCTCAACAAGCTCTTCACCGCTGCCTGCGTGCTCCTGGTGATCTATGTCTGCCTGCCAGTCATCAAGGCCATTCTGACCGCTATCCGGCGCGGCGTCGCTCGTTTTGTGCCTGTTGCCGGCAGTGCCCGCAGTACCGGCGCGGCGTTGCTCGTCCTGCTCCTCGCCGGCGTCGCCACGCAGGCGCAAACGCCGCCCCCCGCGCAGACGCCAAGCGCAGAACAGGCGGCCGCGCTGGAAAATGCTGCACCCACGGCAACACCAACGCTTGACGCCATCGTCCCGACCTCACCCGCAGCCGCCTCTCCGGCCGTTGCGGAGGCACGCCCGGCGCAGCCGGTGCAGTTGATCAAGCCCGAGCCCCTGTCCATGCCTGCGGACGCGATAATCGTGCCCTATCGCGACACGCCGAGCTCTCCCACAGGCAATCTGCTCCTGCCCTACGACTACTATCAGCAGCTGTTGAACGGCGCCAAAGCGCCCCAGGCAAAGGCGCAGCGGGCATTGTTTTCAGCGGCGCAGTACCGAGCCGTGCTTGGCGATGACGATTCGCTGCGCATTGAAGCCACGCTCTACGCGCACGTGCCCAGCCACGGCCCCAACGCCCTGCCCTTACTGCGCTACGCCAACGCCATCCCGGGCGAATTGGCCATTGATGGCCGTGCCGCCACCGCCTGGCTGAGTGAAAAAGACGGCCAACAGGCCATGGGCATCTATCTGACGGAAGCCGGCAGTTACAAAGTCACCTTCACTCTGCGCACGCCCATCACCCGTCAAGGTGGTTGGCGTTGCGCCGCCGTGGCCTTGCCCGCGCCAGGCCCCGCCGCCCTGCGCTTCGAAACAGCCTTGGCCGACTGCGAAGTCGTATTCAAATCGCCACGCCTCAACTGGACGCAGCGTTGCGCCGCCGCCGGCAGCGTCATTGACAGCGCCAGCGACGGCGCACTCTTCAATCTCCAATGGCGCGCCCTCGCCACGCGCAATGAAATTGACCCGACCCTCGTGGTCCAGTCCGCCGTGCATTTTACCATCACGGAAAACGCGCTGGACCTGTTCTGGCAGCCGCGCTTCCAGTTCCAGAACCAGAATCGTTCCGTCTTTGATGTCGAATTCCCGGCGTCCTACCGGCTCAAGGCCTTGGAGGGCAAAAATGTCCGCGGCTGGGAAAGCCGGGCGCTTGCCGGCCGCACCCGCGTCAGTGTGCATCTGCTGAAACCCGCCGCCAAGGAAGAGAGCTTCGCACTGCAGCTGACGGCCGCCGGCCCGGGCGTCCATCCGCCAACGCAGACCCTGCCCTTTCCAGACCTGACGGTGCCCGGCGCCGCGCGGCACCACGTGTCGCTGCTGGTCAATCGCCAATGCGGTTTTGAAGTCCGCACGGAAGCGTCGGCCGGCGTCAGTCGCATTGAGCCCTCCGTCGTCGGCGCCCTGCTCAGAAGCATGGGCACGGATAGCTGCTTGCCGCCTGAGGACGCGCGGGCGTTGCTCGAAGCCTGGCAGTTCACCGGCGTGGCCGCGCCATTGCGCTTCCATATCGCAGCGTACCAGAAAAGCCTTGACGCCACGTTGCAACTCATCTGGCAGCTGACAGCAGCCGGGCGAAACCTGGAATGTCGGCTGACACTCAAGGCCGGACAGCGCTTCCAGCCCACTGTCTCCCTGCGCTTGCCTGGCGGCATGGACATCTACGCCGTTCACGGCCGCGATCTTCTCTCCTACCACGTCGCTCCTACGAGCGACGGCGTTCAGCTGCTGGAATTGCAGCTCAATAAGCGCCACAGCCAGACGCAAGAGACCGAGCTGCATTTCGCCGCCCGATCCAAGGATGCATTGGCGGCAGGCCAGAGCA
>JAAZKQ010000529.1 GCA_012799755.1 Lentisphaerota bacterium
CGTGTCCATAATGTCCATGTTGCGCCGTAGGCGCTTAACCATGCTTAACCCCAACCTTCAGGCTGGGGTGGACAGCTCCCCATGAGGCAGTGCCTTGTAAAGGCACTACAGCTGAAAAGACCGCCGGCGCGACCAGTATCAAAGAGTGACCGGTTACGGTTTTTTCTCCATACCCACGGTGGAACTCCCTGTCGGCGGCTGAAAAAAGCGTTTTCAGGCGTTATAGTACCGGCTTCTTTCGAAGAGTTTATCTGCGCTGCCGGTGTCCCGCGAAAAAGGGGCGTGCCGGTGGCATGCACAATCCAACCGACATGGAGGCAAAGCGTTATTTATGAACAAGAAAACGATCAAAGACATTGAGCTCAAGGGCAAGAAAGTGCTGATGCGCGTTGATTTCAACGTTCCGATGAACGATGCGCAGGAGATCACCGACGACACTCGTATTCGCGCGGCGTTGCCGAGCATCACTTACATCCTTGAGCATGGTGCGGCGTTGGTTCTGATGAGTCATCTTGGCCGTCCGAAGGGCAAGGGTTTTGAGGCCGAGTTCAGTTTGCGGCCGGCGGCGGCGCATTTGGCAAAGCTGTTGGGGCGCGAGGTGAAATTCGCGCCGGATTGTCTGGCGGCGGATGCTGAAGTTGCCGCGTTGAAGTGCGGCGAAGTGCTGATGCTGGAGAACACCCGTTTCTACAAGGGCGAGGAAGGCAAAGCCAAAACGGAAGGCCTGAGCGACGCCGAAGCCGCCGAGGCCAAGGCCGCGATGAAGGCCAAGAAGGCCGAGATGGCCGAGAAGCTGGCCAGTTATGCTAATGTCTATGTCAACGACGCATTCGGTACGGCGCACCGCGACCACGCATCAACAGCGTCAATCTGCAAATTCATGAAGAAGAAGGGCGGTCCCTGCGTGGCGGGCTTCCTGATGCAGAAAGAGCTCGACTATCTGGGCTCGGCGGTGGAATCGCCGCAGCGGCCTTTCGTGGCCATCATTGGCGGCGCGAAGGTGTCGGGCAAGCTCGAAGTGCTGCAGAGCCTGATGAAGAAAGTTGACACCATCTTGATTGGTGGCGGCATGGCCTACACCTTCCTGAAGGCTCAGGGCCATAACATCGGCAAGTCGCTATGTGAAGACGAACTGCTGGACACCGCCAAGGCGACGCTGGAAGCCGCCAAGGCCGCCGGCGTGAAATTCCTGCTGCCGCTGGATAACATTGCGGCGGATAAATTTGACGCCAACGCCAACACGCAGATAGTGGTTAAGGACGTGCCGGCCGACTGGATGGCGCTGGACATTGGCCCGAAGACGATTGAGGCCTATGCGGCCGAGATCAAGGGCGCGAAGACGATTGTCTGGAATGGTCCCATGGGCTGCTTTGAGATGCCGGCCTTTGCCAAGGGCACGATGGCCATCTGCAAAGCCGTGGCCGAATCCGGCGCCATCAGCATCATCGGCGGCGGCGACTCCGTAAGCGCGGTGAATCAGAGCGGCCTGGCCGACAAGATGACGCACATTTCCACCGGCGGCGGCGCCAGCCTCGAATTCCTCGAAGGCAAGGATCTGCCCGGCTGTACTGCCTTGGATGACAAATAAGCGTTTGACGCTTACTGACTACGCGTCCGGCGGGCTTTTTGGGTCATGGTGACCATTGTCCCGCCGGGTGCTGATGACACAGCGACATGAATACAAGTGAAGGAGATACCTGATGGCCCGTCAAATACTGATTGCCGGCAACTGGAAAATGAATAAAGGCGCTGCTGATGGCGCGCAGCTGATCAAAGATATCAAGGCTCAGATTGGCTGTGGTTGCTGTTGCGGCGGCAAGAGTCCCGAAGTGCTGGTGTGCCCGCCTTTCACAACGTTGTCGGCGGTGCTTGCCGAGGCCAAGGGCAGCTGCCTGCAAGTCGGCGCGCAGAACATTCACTGGGCGGAGCAGGGCGCTTTCACCGGCGAGATTTCCGGCGCCATGCTCAAGGAGTGCGGCGTGACGCACGTCATCATCGGCCATAGCGAGCGCCGGCAGTACTTCGGCGAGACCGATGCGACCGTGAATCAGCGGCTCAAAGCGGCTCTGAAAAACGGCCTGACGGCGGTGGTTTGCGTGGGCGAGACCCTTGCTGAGCGTATGGCCGGCACCACGAACGCCGTGGTGGAACGGCAGCTTCGCGGCGCCTTGGCTGACATCAGCGCCGATGGCATGAAGCAAGTCGTGATCGCCTACGAGCCGGTGTGGGCCATTGGCACGGGCCAGGTCGCCAGTGATGAACAGGCGCAGGAAGTGCATGCCTTTATTCGCGGCTTGTTCAAGACGATGTTCAGCTGTCCCAGCGTGGCGGACAATACCCGCATCCTCTACGGCGGCAGCATGAACGCGACCAATGCGGGCGGCCTGCTGGCGCAGCCGGACATTGATGGCGGACTCATTGGCGGCGCGTCCCTGAAGCCGGCCGATTTCGCTGCCATCATCAAGACCGCGACCAAGGCCTGAGGTGAATGGACGGAATGACAAGCGAGAAAATGGCTGTTGCAGTTTTCTCGCTGTTGATGGCTTTGTACTTGACAAAGAGGTTGCTCGTCACAGGTTGATGTGCGGCTTGATGGGGGTACGGGGTTATAGAAGAGCTAGTAAAGGGCACGATGAGCGACGACAGGACACTGATAGAGCGTTTCAAGGCCGGCGACTTGGCGGCCTTTGATCAGCTCGTTGAGCGCCATTCCGGCAAGGCTTACCAGATTGCCTACGGAATCCTTGGCAATCGCGAAGATGCCGAGGAAGTGGCTCAGGACGTCTTTGTCAGAATCTATCGAGCCTTGCATAATTTCCGCGGCGAAGCCGAGTTTACGACGTGGATGTACCGCATTGCCACCAATCTGGCCAAGAACAAGTACCGCTGGAACAAAAGTCGGGGCAGCCAGAAGAACATGAGCATTGATGCGCCGTTGAATGGCAGTGAGGACGGCGATGAACGCTACATGGATTTACCGGACAAGGAGATGGCGCCTGACGCCAAGGCAGTGTACAAAGAGCTGGAGCGCAATACCATGAAGGAATTGCACAAGCTGCCGGAGCTCTATCGTCAGGCGTTGATTCTGCGCAATATCAAAGACATGAGCTACGAGGAAATCGCAGAAGCCCTGAATTGCAAGCTGGGGACGATAAAATCGCGGATTGCGCGTGGCCGTGAGGAACTCCGGCAAAAACTTGGGCTCTAAGGGAGTAACAGCCACGGTGGTGCGATGGACGAAATTCTCGCATCCAAGTGGCGGCTGGGTCTCTGAGAATGAAGCGAGCTCAAGGTTTGGCCGGCCTGGCTGTAGCCTTAGATATTGGATTTCTGGAGTCGCCGTCGAGGATTAATGAGTATGACTACTGCCCCACTGAAGAAGAATTGCCCGAGTGTTGAAGAACTGAGCCAGTTTATGGATTTGACGGTGGCTGACCTCAGCCAACCGCAGTGGGATGTGGTGGCGAGTCATGTGAAGGAATGTGCGGCTTGCCGTAACAAGCTCGCTGCCTATCAGCGTCTGGACCAGGCGATTGAAGCCGCGCTGGCGCCGCCGCCAGGTTTGGCTGAGCGCATCAAGGCCGTCTGCCGCGATGGCAATGCCCGCGAGATGATACGGCCCTTCCCGTGGTGGCGCAAGGGCTGGGGCAAGGCCGCTATTGCTGCCGCCGTGCTGGCTTTTGCCGGCCTGACCGCGATCAATATCAACACCCTTGATGGCGACAAGGCTATGCTGTCAGCTGCCCCTCAGGGCGCAAGCAGACAGTCAGCAGCTCCCGCAGTTGCCGAGAGTAGCCGGCTTCTTGAGGTCGCGTCTGCTGTGCCGATGGTGGCTAGTGCGCCTCAGACCAGCAATTCCGACGCGGATGCCGATGGCTCCTTGTACGAGCGCGGCAAACGCGCAAGCAGTGTCAATTCGCAGGACTTGCGTATGGCAAGCATGGGCGGCAAAGCCCAGACCGCGTCTGCCAACTCAGTTAAATATCTGCTTCCGGACAGAGTTCGCCATGTGTGGACGGTTGACGATTTGGCCTGCAGCCGTCAGCGTCTTGCCGATGCCAGCGTGGCGATGAATGCGCCTGTGGCTTGGTCAAACGACGGCGAACGAGGCCGGCTGATGGCTGTGCTGCGTTTGACGGATGGCGAGTTGCAGCAGCTGGTTGACCGTCTTGGCGATGGGCACTGGGCCTTGGTATCGCCATATCTGCCTCAGCCCAACGCACCTGACTTGGTTCACCTCACAGGCAAGCGGCTGCTGTACGAGATCATTCTGGTCCAGCGGGAAAAATAAGCCTGCGGCAGTGACCGGTGCGCAGAAGCTCGCTGGGCTGCGGCTCGTGATGAAAATGGGAGGAACCGGTGGGGAAGGGGCTGTGCGGTGAAGCTTTACGCATACTGGTGTCAGGAGACCCGCAGAATTGACGGCGTGGATGTGACTACACGCGCCGGATCGAATGTTTCCCCTGCCGCTGCCCAGCAAAAGCTTGAACAGCGTTTCCTGTACCTGAGGGAGCTGCGGTTGCATGGCGATTCGCTCAGCGAGTCGCGCCGCCGGGAGATCAGGGCCTTTTTTGCCGAAGGCGCCACGGGTGAGGAGTATCAGCGGCCGATCTGTGAAGAAGTCGTCAAGGTGCTTGACGAGCACAATGTCATTACCCGCAATCGCTACGGTGCGCTGGTGCTCAATTCCGAAGATCATGTCTTCTTGGATATTGATTTTAGTGCTCCACCGGCGACTCTTTTTTCGCGTCTCTTTTCAGCTATTGTGTATTCCGGGAAGGCGCCTGCTGATCCCGACGTGCTGCGCCAGAAGACCATTGATCGCGTGCTGTTGGCGGTGCGGATGTCGGCCTTTTCCTATTTGCGTTATCGTCTTTACGAGACGAAGCAGGGCTTGCGGCTGGTGGTTGGTGGAGCGCGGATACCGGCACAGTCAGTATTTATGGACGAATTATGCAAGACTTTCGCGGTTGATGAACGCTACGCCTTGTTGTGTCGTCAGCAGAATTGCTTCCGGGCCCGCTTGACGCCGAAGCCTGCGCGCCTGCGTCTGGCGTATCCGAAGGGCCTGCGTTTTCCTTATGAGGCTGCTGGGGCGGCACACATGGCCGCGTGGGTGCAGACCTATAATGAACGCAGTGCCAAGTACGCAGTCTGTCGTTTGCTGACCGAGCTTGGGGGCGCCCAGTCATCGCCCATATTGGACATTCATGACATGCTGTGCAAGGTAGATACGACCTTGCCTTTGGCTTAGGTGCTGCGCGCCAATGACATTTGCCGCGTTGTCTGGTGCGCCTGGAGCGTGTGCCGAGCGAGTGTGCGTAACTGGTCACTCGTTGATAATTGTTGTTCCCGCAAGCTACTATGGACAATATGGACAATATGGAC
>JAAZKQ010000530.1 GCA_012799755.1 Lentisphaerota bacterium
ACGGCGTGAAGCTGGGCTATTATGGCTGGTGTCTGGATGTGAGCGAACAGGTCCTCATGAACGAACAGCTGCAAAAAAGCCAGGCCAAGGCCGAAGCCGCCAACCGGGCCAAGAGTGACTTTTTGGCCAATATGAGCCACGAGGTGAGAACGCCGATCAACGGCATCATCGGCTTCCTTGACCTGCTCCAGGACACGCCCCTGAACCGCGAACAACACGAATATCTCGACCTGGTCGGCAGCAGCAGCCGCCAGCTCCTTGCGCTGGTCAATGAAATCCTCGACTTCACTCGCCTGGAAGCCGCCCAGACCATGATCGTGTCAGAAGACTTCGATTTGGAGAAACTGCTGGAAGACGCGGCCGGCAACATCGCCGCGGTCGCCGCTGCCAAACAGCTCGAAATGGTCGTCGTCATCCCGCCTGAGCTGCCCACCGCCTTGCGCGGCGACGCCTTCCACTTGCAGCAGATCATCCTCAATCTGACCACCAATGCGATCAAATTCACCGACAAGGGCGAGATCGCCATCGGCGTCACCTGCGAACACGAGGATGAAAGCCGCATCACGCTGCGTTTCGCCATTCGCGACACTGGCATCGGCCTCAGTGAAGAACAGCAGAGGCATATCTTCGATGTCTTCTACCAAGTTGATCCGTCGCTCAAAAGCAGGCAGAGCGGCGTTGGCCTGGGCCTGAGCATCGTCAAGAACCTGCTGGAACGCATGGGCAGCGAAATCCAGGTTGCCAGCGCGCCAGGCCAAGGCTCGGAATTCAGCTTTGTGCTCACCCTTGACAAACAGCCGGACGCGCCGGGCAGGCCGGAACTGAGCGCCAACTTGGCGCCCATAGTAGTGGTTGACGACAACTCGACCGTGCGCAATGATTTGCTGGCGCGGCTCAACTATCAGCGCCTGGATGCACACGGCGCTGAAGACATGGCAACGGCCTGCCGGCGCCTGTCCGAAATGCGAGCAGCAGGAACAGCGCCTCAGCTGATCATTCTTGACCTCAGCCTGCCTGAATTGCAAAAGCAAGCTTTTGATTTGCACTGCCCGGAGCTGCTCCAGACTGACATTCCAATCCTGGGCTTGGCGCCGATGACCAACCGTAACGCCATACCGCCAATGCTGGCCGCCAAAGTCACCCATATCATCATCAAGCCCGTACGTAACCGCGACTTGTTTGACGCCATCACCGCCATCAAAAGCGGCGCGCCGCCCGCCGAGGCGCAGGAGGCCAAACTTTCGGAAGCGCCGCCGGCAGCCGGCAGCGAACAGTCAGCCGGCAGTCTCCCCGCGCAAAACAGCGGCCCGGCTCAGATTCTTCTGGCAGAGGATAATGTCGTCAACCAGAAGGTTCTCTTGGCCATTCTGAATAAACTCGGCTATGCAGCGGACGTGGCCACGAATGGTTTTGAAGCCTTGGAACGCCTGCGCTGCCATCCGTATCAGCTGGTACTGATGGACGTCCAAATGCCAAGCATGGACGGCCTGGAGGCCACGCGCAGCCTCCGCGATCCCAACAGCGAGGTCTTGAACCCGGCTATCCCGGTCGTTGCCCTGACTGCCCATGCTGTGGAAGGCTACCGCGAAATTTGTCAGCAGGCCGGCATGGATGACTATGTCACCAAGCCTGTCACCATGAAGCAAATCCGAGGGATCCTGGATAAATGGCTGCCTAAGAAGGCGTCATGAGCTTGCCGCTGCGCGTCAAGCCACGCCGCGAGGGGTGTTTTTTATCCGCAGATTACGCAAATTAGCGCAGATTTTTTTGGGGGGGGTATCCGCAGATTCCGCAGATTAGCGCAGATTATGGC
>JAAZKQ010000531.1 GCA_012799755.1 Lentisphaerota bacterium
CAAGCACACTGAAAGTGTGCGCCGCCCTGGGTAGAGGGCCGTTTATGTTCGTGTTCCTCGGCCCCTTTGGCCGCAGTTGGCGAAGCTGACTGCGGCCAAAGGGGCAATGGAACCCACCTTTCGTGTCTGCTATGTGGCACACTGTAGGTGTGCCACATAGTCAACACTAAGGATGGTTTCCATTGCGAGGCAACAGAAAACGGCCAATTATCAACGAGTGACCGCTTACCTGCTCCCGCCGCCTACTTTCCCCCACATTGCTAATGCTGCTTTCTGCGGGTATATTACATAGTTTTCCAGCAAGGTATTTCGGGGCAGGGTGCAATTCCCGATCGGCGGTGACAGTCCGCCCGTCCTCGGCGTTTGAACAACGGCGCTTGTTGCCGTTGGCATGAGTGGTTCGAGGGCTGACACGGTGTGATTCCGTGACCGACAGTGACAGTCTGGATGAAAGTAATGTCTTGCTGCGATGTGTGGCGTTGGTTCTGGATGGCGTTCAGGCGTCAGTCTTGGATTGATTGCCGTGTCTTTGCGTTGCCCCGAGCAAAGCCAGGTTGATAAACAGCCAGACAAGGTGCGACGGGTAACAAAGGACAGAGGCATGTTCAGCACGATTGAAGAACTCAGCAAGGCCCTGGCAGCCGGCGAGATGATCATCCTGACGGATGACGAGCAGCGCGAGAACGAGGGCGATGTGATCATGGCGGCGGAGAAAGTGACGCCGGAAGCCGTGAATTTCATGGTTACGCATGCACGTGGGCTGATGTGCGTGCCGATGCCGGGCAAGCGCGCCTTGGAGCTGGGGTTGCACGAAATGACGCGCAATACCGACCCTTTGGGAACCTGCTTCACCATCAGTGTGGACGCGAAAGAGGGAACGTCCACGGGCATTTCCGCCTTTGATAGGGCATTGACGGCTCGCAAGCTGGCGGACCCGCGCTGTACGGCCGATGATTTCCATTCGCCGGGCCATGTCTTTCCCCTGATTGCCCGCGAGGGCGGCGTGCTGGTCCGCGCCGGCCACACGGAAGCGTCGTTGGATTTGATGCACATCGCCGGTCTGTCGCCCTACGCGGTGATTTGCGAGATTCTCAATGAAGACGGCAGCATGGCCCGCTTGCCGCAGCTGGAAGTGTTTGCCCGCAAACATGGCCTGAAGCTTGGCTGCGTGGCGCATCTGATCGAATATCGCCGGCGGACGGAAAGCCTGGTCGAGCGGGTGCAAATGGTGAAATTGCCGACGCCCCATGGCGAGTTCATGCTGCATTGCTTCGTGGCCAAACACGACGGCAGAGAGCACCTCGCGTTGGTCTATGGCGATATCATCAACCAGGAAAAGGTATTGACGCGGGTGCACAGCGAGTGCCTGACGGGCGACGTCTTCCACTCCATGCGCTGCGACTGCGGTCAGCAGCTGGACGCGGCCATGCGGCGTATCGTCGAGAACGGCTCGGGCGTCCTTGTGTACATGCGGCAGGAAGGCCGGGGTATCGGCCTGAGCAACAAACTGCGCGCCTATCATTTGCAGGAAAAGGGCTTGGACACGGTGGACGCCAATGTCCGCCTGGGCTTTGCGCCCGATTTGCGTGAATACGGCATTGGCGCGCAGATTTTGCAGAGCCTCGGCGTGAAGAGCATCCGCTTGTTGACGAACAACCCCAAGAAGCTGGTGGGGCTGCAAGGTTACGGCCTGAGCATTGTGGGCCGTGAGCCGCTGGTGATTCCCCCGCAACCGCATGACGCGGCATACTTGAAGACCAAGAAGGAACGCATGGAACACATGCTTTGACAAGCAGGCGACAGCAGGGTCGCATAGGGACAAATCGTAACCGGCTTTTGGAAATAGCAAGCAGAAAGGGCAATAGCCATGACAGCAGAAGTGAAGACCTACGAAGGCGCATTAAATGCGGCGGGATTGCGTTTCGCCATCGTCTGCTCCCGTTTTAATGAATTTTTTGTCTCGAAGCTCCTCGGCGGGGCGATTGACTGCCTGTTGCGGCATGGCGCTGCCGCCAAGGACATTGAGTCCGCCTGGGTGCCGGGCTCCTATGAGATACCGCTGGTGGTCAAAAAGCTGGTGGCTTCCGGCCGCTACGACGCGGTTATTGCGCTGGGCGTGGTGATTCAGGGCGCGACCGCGCACGCCAATTACGTGAACGCCGAGGTCTCCAAGGGCTTGGCGCAGGTGTCGCTGGCCAGCGGCGTGCCGGTGATTTACGGCGTCGTTACCACCGAAAATATTGAGCAGGCCATTGAGCGCTCCGGCAGCAAGGCCGGCAATCGTGGCAGTTCCGCCGCTGAAACAGCCATTGAGATGGCCAACCTGTTGCGAGCTTTGCCGGAGGCGAAGTAGGGCATGGCGAAGACAAAGCAAGCAGGAGACAGGGGCGGCGCCTTGTTCAGACGTCGGCGCTTCTGGGCGCGAACGAGCGCCATGCAGATGCTCTACAAGCTGGATATGCAGAAGACCTGGCAGGCAGATAGTGACATGCTGGCCAGCTTTGATGAGCTGCTGGCAACGGATGGACTGCTCGCCGAAATTGATGCTGAACTCAGCCCCGAGGACTGCCGCAAAGCCCGTGAGTACGCTTGGCAGTTGGTCGAAGGCGTCGCCAACCATCACCAAGAATTGGACACCATGATTCAGCGTGCCGCCCTCAACTGGAGTCTCGAACGCATGAGTGCGGTTGACCGGGCCATACTGCGGCTGTCTGCATACGAGATCAGCAAAGTGAGCAAGGTGACGGCGGCGACGGCCATCAACGAGGCCGTCGAATTGGCGAAGCGTTTCGGCCAGGCCGAGTCGCCGCGCTTCGTCAATGGCGTGCTGGATAATGTGCGCCGCGCCATCGCCAAAAAGAAACTTGCGGCTGAGGTCACCGCTGACGACGGTGGGGCCGCCAAGTCGCCAGGGGAGGAATAAGCATGGCATCGCTTTTCCAATTTTTTCAACGGGGACTGCAGAAAACCAAAACCTCGCTGCTGCGCAGTCTGCAAGGGATCTTGGGCAAGCAAACAGGCGCTTGGACAGACGAGACTTACGAGCGGCTGGAGGCGGCGCTGATTGCGACGGATTTGGGCGTGGAGATCAGCATGCGGCTGGTGAACGAGATTCGCGACCGCTATGAACGCGGGCTCATCGCCACCGGCGAAGATATCTTGGCGGTGGCGCGGGAGAGCATCCTGGCGTCCTTGCCGGCGGCGGCGCCGCCGATGCAGGAAGCTGCTGACGGCCCGACGGTGGTGATGATGGTCGGCGTCAATGGCAGCGGCAAGACCACCAGCGTGGCGAAACTGGCACATTATTTTTCTGCCGCCGGCAAGAAGGTTCTGTTGGCTGCCGGAGATACTTTTCGCGCTGCGGGCATTGAACAGCTCTGCATCTGGGGCGAGCGTGTCGGCTGTCCGGTGGTTGCCGGCAAACACGGCGGTGACGCAGCGGCGGTGGCTTTCGATGCGGTGCGTGCCGGCAAGCAACGCGCTATGGATATGGTGCTGATTGACACTGCCGGCCGCCAGCATACCCGGCGTGATTTGATGGCCGAGCTGGAGAAGGTCAAGCGCGTGGTCAGCAAGGAAATGCCCGACGCGCCGCACGAAATCTGGCTGACCGTTGATGCCTCGACGGGCAGCAACGCGCTCACGCAAGCGCGGGAATTCGGCAAGTTGTTTCCCATCACCGGCTTGATTCTGACCAAGCTCGACGGCACCGGCCGCGGCGGCGTAGTTGTGGCGATCAACGAGGAGCTGGGCTATCCGGTGCGATTTGTCGGCCTCGGCGAGCAGCTGGACGATTTGCAGCCCTTTGTCGCAGCGGACTTTGTCAACGCATTGTTTGCCTGAGCGCGGGGCGCTGGGCTCTGGGGTAAGCACGGATGAACATGGATAGGAAGTGGCCAGAGTAGAAGCGGCTTCCAGCCGCTTTTGCGCTTTGGGCAGATCAGGCAGATCAGGCCAATACTCTTCATTTAACTATTTTTTCATAGCGCTTTGTGCTTCAGCAAAACCGCCTTTTGCCTTCGTGGCATTTCATCGCCGCGAAGCGGCAGAAGCGCTGAAGGCGCAAAACATACCAGCCCAGGGCAAGCACACTGAAAGTG
>JAAZKQ010000532.1 GCA_012799755.1 Lentisphaerota bacterium
CACTTTCAGTGTGCTTGCCCTGGGCTGGTATGTTTTGCGCCTTCAGCGCTTCCGCCGCTTCGCGGCGACGAAATGCCGCGAAGGCAAAAGGCTGTTTTGCTGAGGCACAAAGCGCCATGAAAAATAATTAAATGAAGAGCATTGGGCCCCTTTGAGAAGGAGTTCGCTATGAAGCAAGCAGGCACGACAAACTTCGTCGGCAGCGCGGACGCCGCGCATGTCCTCGACCCCATTCCCTTCCAGATTGATGTCGCCGACATTGCCCGCCGCGTGCATCTGCCCGGCACGCCCGAGGATAATCCCGAGGACTGGCGCGATCTGGCGGCACTTGTGGCGCGCTTTCAGACCGTCGGTCGGCCGAAGGCGATCATCCGTTTGGCGGCGGTGACCAGCCATGACGCCAATGGCGTCACTATTGACGGTCGGCATTATTTTGCCAGCAGCACGCTGGCTCAGCGTCTGGCCGAGCAGCATCGTCTGTGGCTCCACTGTGCGACCTGCGGGCAGGAGGTCGCGCCGCTGGCCGAGGGACTCGACGTCTTTCAGCAACTGTGGTTCGAAGAACTCAAAATGGCCTTGCTGAGGGCGGCCGGCAAGGCCGTACAGGATACCATCAAGCGCGCCTACGCCGTCAAAAGCCTGGCGGGCATGGCGCCGGGTTCCGGCGATGCCCGCGTCTGGCCCATTGAAGACTTGCGGACGCTCTTTGACGCCTTTTCCGGTCAAATCCAGTCCGCCCTTGGCGTGGAATTGACCGACTCCATGCTGATGCTGCCCAACAAAACCGGCGCCGGCGTGTATTTCGCCTCTGATGAGGCTTTTGCCAGCTGTGAACTCTGTCATCGCAACAACTGCCCCCATCGCCGCCGGCCATTCAACCAGGAACTCTGGGAGAAGACTTTCCCCGGACAATGAAATGAGCTGGTTTTGTCGGCTCAACGCATAGCGGATGATCCAGGGCCACCTTTTATTTTTGAACTTAAGGGCACTTCAAAGTGGTGGGGGAGAGGGGGAAACGCCAGTAATCAGTTGGTCGAAAATGCATTTTTTGCCGGGAAGATACGGCTGAAATGACTGATATGCTTCGGCGTAGGGGGTACGGACGCTTTGGCCGTGGCACAATGACTCCATGCGTTCCTGTCGGGCCATTGCGACGCCGTTCTGACATTCATATTTGGAGATCAGGGCGCACTTCTTGTCCATGGCTTTTTCGTCCAAGGGAAAATAGTGCGTGGGGACGAAGCCGATGGAGTTGCCGGCGTAGGCGTAGAAATAGACTTCTGTCGCCGCCGTTTTCGTTTTCAACTGACCGCCGATGTCGCCGGCGGCGAAACGCAGGGCATTCAAGGCGATGGTGCTGCAGACCATGTGGTCCACATGGCGGTCAACGGGCCACTGGGTGAAGATGGCCCGGGGCGGTTCAGCGATAAACATGTCTGCCAGTTCCTGGCAAGCCTCTTTTGAGGCACAGGCTTCGCCGTCAATTTCACGGAGCCACCGGGGCTTCAGTCCCATGGCGCCGCAGACGGTTTCTTCTTCCTTCGTGCGGATGGCGGCACATTCCGCCAGAGGAACGCGTTGGCGGCTCAGTCCACGTTCGCCGCGAGTCATGTTCACCACATGCACTTCGAAACGCTCATCCGCGCTGAGCTGCATGCACAAGCCCATGCAGGCAATCAGATCATCGGGATGGGCATTGACGAAATAAACGTGTTCTTTCATTTCCTGGTTCTCCAAATCCTTATGCAAGATGCACCCGAAAATTACCAAGGCTTTCGCCTAACCTTGCATACAGCCAACCCGATTGCGCTAAAATACCTGCGTAATTCCGGCTTGCAATGACAGGGCAGCACAAGCGTATTATCCGGTCATAACCGGTCACCCATTGATAACTGTGCCCAAGTGCGCGACCCAAGCATTCGTTGAAAGGCAAGCTCGGAGAGCCGGCACCATGAGTAACCCCAGGTGAAGCGAAGCGGAACCTGGCTGTTTATGCCATGGACAAAAAAAATCCGTCAATGGCGGAGCATTGACGGATAAGATATGCGGATGGTCGGGGCGGAGGGATTTGAACCCCCGACCTAGTGGTCCCAAACCACTCGCGCTAAACCAGACTGCGCTACGCCCCGAAAAAAGATGTACTTAATATATTGGTCTTGACCGTAAAGACAACCGACGGGGAGGCGGAAAAGGGAAAGACAGGTAAGCGGTCACCGAGTGATAAAGTGGACATTGTGGACAAGGTGAACGGGTGGACAGGCGCCTGTTCCCTGTCCGTTCTGCGGCGCCAAGCGCGCTTGTTTCCCGACCGTGCTGCGGGCTTGTAGCC
>JAAZKQ010000533.1 GCA_012799755.1 Lentisphaerota bacterium
CACGTTCGACTTGCATGCCTAATCCATGCCGCCAGCGTTCATTCTGAGCCAGGATCAAACTCTCCATTACGAAAAGTTCGAACGCATCCCCGGAGGAATGCCCTGTTCTATAAAATAATAACTCTTCAAGGGGGGGACGACGGCCACTATGCACGTGCTATGACCCGAGGGACATGCACTAAGAGCCGTCGTCACCAATAATTCAAATACATCGTGACAATCGCACTATATTTCGCTGCTCAGTTGCCAAGGAGCCTTCCACCCACGGATGGGGCGGAGCATTACTATAGCGGAGAATGGCCGCCGCGCAAGGCAAAGAGACCAGCTTTCCGATATAATCTTGCAAGGAAACTGCGCCTTTTTGGGGCGCGAAGCGTTACTATGCCACGCCAAGCCCAAAAGACAAGCCAAAAAAGGCAAAAAAGGCAGAATATTCCGTTTTTTCCTCTAGTTTGCTTCTGCCTAAGACATAGAGAAGGCTCTAGGGCTTCAAGAGCTCCAGAGCCTTTTTTATGGATGGGGTGACTGACCGGGCTCGAACCGGCGACCTCCTGGGCCACAACCAGGCGCTCTAACCAACTGAGCTACAGCCACCATATAGACAAGGGGAAAACGGATTACTAATATCGCTCGTCGATGGTTGTTCGTCAAGCTAAAAATGAGCAAATGTCATTTTTTTGCGCAAATGCACCGCTTGGCTGGCCGGGAAGACCTGGGGAGAGCGTATTTGTAAGCAAAAAGCTTTGCTTATTGAGCCCCTCACGGTTCGGCCTTCCTGCCAGGCAGGCATTGAGCGGGGCTTAATCGGCATTACATTTAAAGATCATGCAACAAAGAGCAGACAACATTGGCAGCGAAGGCGATGATGAGGCCAGCGCGCGGGTCGCCCAGGTGGTTTTCAATTTGTCCTTAGATAAGGGCTTCGATTACGCGATCCCGCCAGCCTTGCGGGGGCAATTGCGTGCGGGTAGCCGCGTACGAGTATCCTTCGGGCATAGCGAGCGCAGCGGCTTTGTGGTGTCGGTCTCCGCTAAGAGCCGTCATCCGGGGCGGCTCAAGCCCATCCTTGCCCTGGAAAAGCAGAACGAGCAGATCCCCTCGCAGTTATTGGGTCTGGCCGAATGGCTGGCAAGGTATTACTGCTGCCCCAAGGAGCACGCTGTGCGGGCATTGATGCCGGCTGTGGTTCGTAGCGGCGCCATGAAGCACAAACAGCTGTTTTTTGTATCCCTCACTCTTCGTGCCGCTAATTTCGGCGAGGACTTTGCGGCCTTGACCGAGAAACAACAGCAGGTCATTCAGCATCTGCATCGTCAAGGAGCTCAGCCTCTGCAGGAGTTGCAAAGCGAAGTGGGCGTCAGCGCCACAGTGATCAATACCCTCTGCAAACACGGCTGGCTGCACAAAGAAAAAAGAGTGGTGAGCCGCGACCCCTTTCATGACGATTTGATCCAGCCTGACAGTCCCCGGGAACTCACGACAGACCAAGAGGCCGCCCTGGAGCGCATCAACGCCTCCCAGGACGCTAAGGACGCGCAGGTTTTTCTCCTCCACGGCGTCACTGCCAGCGGCAAGACCGAAGTCTATTTGCAGGCCATTCATCACTGCCTGGAACACGGTCGCGACGCCATCGTCCTGGTGCCGGAGATATCTCTCACCCCGCAGACCTGCGACCGCTTCCGCCGGCGCTTCGGCAATCTGGTCAGCGTCCTTCACAGCGGACTGAGCGACGGCGAGCGCTTTGATGAGTGGACGCGCATCAACGAGGGCCGCTCGCGCATCGCCGTGGGCGCCCGCTCGGCGCTGTTTGCCCCTTTCCGCAAGCTCGGATTGATCGTGGTGGACGAAGAGCATGAGAACAGCTACAAACAGGAGGACTCCCCCCGTTATAATGCTCGCGACGTCGCCGTCCTGCGGGGAAAATTAGAGCAGGCCTGCGTAGTATTGGGTTCGGCAACGCCCTCACTGGAATCCTATTACAATTGCGAGATTGGCCGCTATGCCCTGGTGGAGCTGCCGGAACGAGTGGATGCCAGCGCCATGCCGGCGGTTGAACTCATTGATATGGCCGAAGAGGCAGCCCTGGCCGGACAGGCCCAACTCTTCTCTAAACGCCTCAAGGAATTGATCCTCGACCGCCTACATAAGGCCGAGCAGATCATGCTGTTGTTGAATCGCCGCGGCTACGCCACCCAGCTGCTCTGCCCTCAATGCGGTTATGTCGCCACCTGCGATAATTGCAGCTGCGCCTACACTTACCATCGTAAGGCCGCGCAGCTGATCTGCCATCTTTGCGGCGTACAGCTCGCCGCGCCAGAGAAATGCCCCCAATGCGCAAGCAAGGAAATCCGCTACACGGGCGTGGGCACGGAAAAGATCGAGGGCATCCTGCGCGCACTCTACCCGCAAGCGACCATTGCGCGAATGGATTCGGATACCATGACGAGCAAAGACTCCTACAAGACGGTGCTGGACGCTTTTCGCGCGGGGCGCATTCACATCCTGGTGGGCACACAGATGATCGCCAAAGGGCTGGATTTTCCCAACGTGACCCTGGTGGGCGTCATCCAGGCAGACAGCCAGTTGCATCTGCCGGATTTTCGCAGCGGCGAGCGCACCTTCCAGCTGATCACCCAGGTCGCCGGCCGTGCCGGGCGGGGTGATTGCGCCGGGCACGTGGTAGTTCAGACCTACACGCCTTATCACTTCGCATTGCAAGCCGCCATCAAGCACGACTTCAAGGCCTTTTACGCCGAGGAGATGCCCGGGCGCAGGATGCTGGACTTCCCGCCCTGCTCCCGCATGGTCATCGTGCATTTCCGCAGTCAAGAGGAAGCTCTCGCAGCAGCAACGGCGGAGAAGTTCCACCAGGACGTACTGCCCCTGTTGGAGCCAGCAGTGCAGATCATCGGTCCCATGCCGGCGCCCTTGTCCAAGGTCAAGACCTACTACCGCTTTCAGCTGCAGCTACGCGGCGGCAGCATTTTGAAACTAGTGGCACTCTTGCGCCCCTTGGTGGTCGGACGAAGCTTCCCCAAGGGCGTGGATGTTTACCTGGACGTCGATCCCAGAAACCTGATGTAAGCTCGCGCCCGAGCGACAGCTCCCCGCTAAAAAATGATGCTGCCGCTGGACGCATGGCTTTCAGCGGCAACGTGTTCACTATCCTACCCCATCGTTTAGTTGCTAAGCTCGACAAGAATATTAGGAGTAATCTTCACGCATCTTTCCAACACCTCTTGTCTCTTCCATTTTTCGGAAGACACATGGTCATCGACAAAAGCGTAGTTAGCCATGTTGTTATGGCCAGCAACTCAATCAGCGTGAAGGCCTTATGCGCTTTTCCCATGATCTGTTCTCCTCTATATGAGCTTTGGGCACCTAGCAGGTATACACAAAGACATTCTTGAAAACAAGCAGGAATAATGACGCGTGTGGATCTTTGACGGGATGGGAATCCCTTGCCACTGCCAGGCCCCGCTGCACAACACAAGAAAACGATGCACCAAGCACAAAAAAACGCCTGGCAGCGGCGGCAAAACCGCTGCCAGGCGAGAGGGGGAATTAGGATTGTACGGAGAGGACTGAGGGAGTGCTATTCCACGATAACGATGGTCAGCCCGGGCTTGAGATTCAGGCACATGCGCATCATCTCAGCCTTCTTCCAATTATGTGCGGCCACGTGGCCGTCCACAAAAACATAGTTGGCAAAACCGCTATGGCGGTCATTGGCAGGAGAATTCGTTACGCGGCCGTCTTTCGTGAAATAACCTGTATAGGTTTTCGTTGCCGAGTCATACGTATTGAGGACGCTGAAATGGCCGTCGTCGCTACCTTCTTCTTCCAAAAACACCGGCACCGTCGAGGTGTTTTGCACGGTATTGACCTTCTTTCCGCTGATAACACCGTTCATGGAATAGGACGCACCACGGTCGGTGCTATCTGCGGGACAAATGTACACTTCCGCGTCGCCGACATATTTGAAGAGGGTACCTTCTTCAACTTTAAAATTGTACTTGGTGGTCGTTCCTTCGACAAGCGTCCCGCTAACCCAGCGATCTTTCCCGCAGCCAGAACGTGGAAAGCACATGCTACGACCGCCATCGTTGATATACATGGTCGTGGCCACGCCAAGCTGTTTCATATTGTTGCTGCAAGAGGACTGTTGCGCCTTGTCGCGAGCCTTGCTCAAGGCCGGCAGCAACATGGCAGCTAGGATGGCAATGATGGCGATTACCACCAACAACTCAATCAGCGTAAAGACCTTATGCTCTTTTCCCATGATGCGTTCTCCTTATATGTCAGGGTTTGAAGACAAGACAAGTATACACAAAGATATTCATGAAGGCAAGTTGCTTCCAGCGCAGGCAGTGGAAAAAACGACTAACGCAGCAAAGAAGAACGCACACACATTCCACAGAGCCGTGCTAGCTCTGAGTTAAAAGTAGAAAAACCATGCGCTAGGAATTAACCGCTATGGCGGTAAAAAACAAAAAACCCCAGAGCGTTTATGGCGCAGCTGGGGTCAGTTTTCTATTTGCTCGGCGGCATTGGGAGTCGCATTGCTTTATTTATAGCTCCTGGTTTTCTTGAGAGTGTCCTCCTTGTTCCAATTCTCGAAACTGACGTGGCTGTCAGCAAAAAGGAAGATATTGCCATTGCTGTGACGGTCAGGGAGGTCACTGTTATCACTGTCTACTGCGCCATTGCCCAAGTAGCATCCGTCAATCACAGCATTGTCGGCTTCCGTTACTTCTTCAAGAAAAATAGGAATAGCGCTAGCCTGTTTGACCGTTGTCACGCGCACACCAGATAGCACGGTGTTCATGGCATAGGAGTTGCCGTAGTCCTCCGGATCACTGGGGCAAAGATAGACTTCATTGTCGCCGACGTACTTGAAAAGCAGCCCCTTTTCGGGCTTGAAAGATGGGGTTCCCGTGTTCGGCCGATAAATCCAGCCCAAATTTTCTTCGGTAACCAGATAGCCTGGAGATCCGCTTGTATGGGTTTTTTTATCATCAAGGCACCTTGGGAACGTAGGTCTACGCACATCTTCGCCGGTGTACATGGTGACGGCCAGGCCGATCTGCTTAAGGTTATTGGCGCAGGATGCCTGCTGTGCTTTTTCGCGGGCCTTGCCGAGGGCGGGCAGGAGCATGGCGGCCAGGATGGCGATAATGGCGATAACCACGAGCAGTTCAATCAGCGTAAAGGCTTTTGTACGGTAGCTTTTCATCGGGTACTCTCCTTTTTTCAATGCCTAATAAAAGCTTGTGTGCATTATACAGCAAAAAAGCGCTTAGGACAAGAGCGGCATGGTTTTTCGAGCAAGATTTTATCTGCCCTTGCCAATCCTTGTGAGCCTTAAAAAAGCTCTTTGGTTCCGAGCGGCCTATAAAAATGATCATGATACAAAAAGACACGCTCTTGGCCGAGCGTGTCTTTGCGTTCTACTAGCTGGTACCGGAGAAGGGATTTGAACCCCCACGACCTTGCGGTCACTGCGACCTGAACGCAGCGCGTCTGCCA
>JAAZKQ010000053.1 GCA_012799755.1 Lentisphaerota bacterium
ATATTGCGCCGTAGGCGCTTAACCATGCTTAACCCCAGGCTTCAGCCTGGGGTGGGGAAACTCCCCATGAGGCAGTGCCTTGTAAAGGCACTACTGAAAATGACCACCGGCATGACCGGTATCAATCGCTGACCGCTTGCCCCGCGCCGGGCTGAAAAAGAAACAGGCTGTTGTGAAAACGAGTCAATCTTGCTATACTATCGGGCAATTACAGAAAAACAGCCTGGCGCCGGCAGAAGCGACGCCAGTGGCAGCCCTGTGATGTCGTCTTGTGGAACCCATGAACCCTTCCCGAAAAGAGGAGAAACGCCGATGAAAACCCGCAAATGTTTCACGCTGATTGAACTTCTGGTGGTGATTGCCATTATTGCCATCCTGGCGGCGATGCTCTTGCCGGCCCTTGCGAAGGCGCGGGAGAAGGCGCGCAGCATCAGTTGCGTCAGCAATCTCAAGCAGATCATGCTGGCTGCGGATATGTACCTCAGTGACAATGAAGACACCTTCATGAGCCAGTACAGAGTCAACGGCGTGGACCAGGGCTACAATCCCGAGGCGTACTACAAGCATGGCACCTATGTGACGGAGGAATATGGCAATTATCAGGTCCATCTTGCCACCTATGTGGGTGACAATAAGACCTGGTTCTGCCCGAGTTCGAGCAACCACACCACAGAATGGCAGCGTTTTGCCCACGACTATCCCATGGCCACCGCCCTGCACGGCAAGGTTCGCAATCGGGTTCCCGGTAGCGGGAGCTTCCCCAAGTCCCTGTCGGAGTGCGCATTGAACGGTGACGGCAAATACGAATGGATACAGGATTGGTTTCCGGAGCGTGTGCATGCCCGACACAGCCGCGGCTTGAATGTGGGTTATCTGGATGGCCATGTCGCCTGGGTTCAGGGGGCCGCCGTGGAGGCGAAACCGACCTTGTTTGGCTATAGCGCGTGGCTGGGCGGCGGCGTCATCAGTTACTGATGGTTGCGGCGGCTTCCTTGGAGTTGTACAGAAATTAAGTTTACATTCTCGGTTCCTTTTTGCGGTCTTCTGTAGCGCCTTTCCAAGGCGCCTGTTTTTGGGTGTGCCCACCCCAGGCTAAAGCCTGGGGTTAAGCATGGTTAAGCGCCTACGGCGCAAGTCCTTGCATCCATACGACACATACATATACCGCCTTCTATTTCCCATATAGAAGACCCATTATGAAAAAACAGCTTGGAATAATTCCAGAACTGTTGCCTTAATTTTTTAACGACTCCTTGGAGTTGTCCGCCTGGCTGCCGTGACTATTGCTTGCTTGTGAGGAAAAAACGACATGACCAATCTTTCGGGGCTTGCCACCCGCCGGCATGAGCATGATGCTTTCAAACCCGTTCAGCTGGGGCGCCTATGCTTGCCGGGGCGCATCGTTCGTTCGGCGACGGAGCTGTTCAAGGCCCATGCGGACGGCCATGTGGATGACGTGGAAGTGTCCTGCATGCAGGCTCTAGCCAAGCAGCCCTTGGGCATGATCATCAGCGGGCACACGGCGGTTGCCGCCGGCGGTCGTTCGCACATCGGCCAGAATGCCTTTTGGAGCGACGAGTTCATAGCGGATCAACAGCGTCTTTGCCGGGCCATGCAGGCCGGTGGCGCCAAGGCAATCCTGCAAATCGGCCACGGCGGCATGAAGGCCAAGGGCAGCAATGGCGGTCGGCCGGTTTTTACACCTGACAATATGAGCGTCGCGGACATTCAGCAGACGGTGCGGGATTTTACCGCCGCCGCCTTGCGCGCGCAACGCTGCGGTTTTGACGGCGTGCAGATTCACGCCGCGCATCTGTACCTGTTGTCGGAGTTCTTTTACCCGCAGTACAATCACCGGCAGGACGCCTATGGCGGCGACGGTGA
>JAAZKQ010000534.1 GCA_012799755.1 Lentisphaerota bacterium
CGCCCTGGGTGGCGCATCCCCCCGAAATTGCACGCTGTAAGCGTGCGACATAGTAAACACGAAAAATGCTTTTCAGGATAAAACAACAGGCGCCCGCCGTCCATGCCGTCCATACCGTCCACCCTGTCCACCCTGTCCACCCTGTCCACCCTGTCCACCCTGTCCACCTTGTCCACCTTGTCCACCTTGTCCACCCCGTCCACCCTGTCCACCCCTCCTACTACCAAACAGTACACCCAGCGTACATAACAGCTTGCACGAACCAGACATCCGCTAACAGTAGTGTACAGGAGCCGCCGCCGGCACCCGTCGCGCCATTCCTCAGCAAAGAAAGAGCTTGCCCCCCCCGCGTCGCCGCCATACCACCCAACCCCAAACCCGGAAACACGAGGTAAACCAGATGCATGAATGTCCGCTGATTCCGATGGGCGCCATAACCGGCAAACCCAGCAAGGCCTTCTTGACCGAAACACTGACTGCCTATCGGGCGCAAGGCATCACCCAGTTTCTGATCTATCCGCGTTCGGGCTGCGAGCTGACATACTTGGGCGACGACTGGTTCGAGGTCTGCGAACATATCATCACTGAAGCCGCGCGTCTGGGCTTCACCTCAATTTGGCTCTATGACGAATACAACTGGCCCAGCGGCACCTGCAATAAGCAACTACCGCAGCTGCATCCCGAATTCGCCGCGCAGCAGCTCTGCGCCTATCCGGAAAATGGCGACTTCGCGATCACCGTCCGCAAAAACCCGCGCATGAGCGACCTGATGAATCCAGACGCGGTGGATTGTTTTATCGCCATGACCCACGAACAATACGCCCGCCGCTTCAGCAAGTACATGGGGACGCTGATCAAGGGCTTCTTCACTGACGAACCCGACATCGCTTTCTTTTCCTATGAGCACAAGGAAGATATCCTCCGCATGCCCTATTATTCCGGTCTGCGGGAAGACTACCAGCGCGAAACCGGCAACGACCTCTTCGCCGATATCCGCAGCGGCCTGAAAATTCAAAGCGACTTCTATCAATCCGTCTGCAATCGCCTCTGCGCCGAAAAGTTCCGGACGAACTTCGCGGAAAGAGTCTCCGCCTGGTGCGCCCGCCACAACCTGGTTCTCACCGGCCATCTGATGAACGAATACTCGTCCAGCCACGCCCTGCGCTGCAATGGCCATCCCCTGCGTGTACTCAGCGCCTTCTCTCTGCCCGGCATGGACGAAATTTTCACCCATCGCAGCGTCGCCACCATCGAATGGCTCACTTTTGGCACAGCCATGTACGCCGTGGAACAGCGCGGCAACCACGGCGGCTTAGCCGAGCTCTTCGCCCTGGGCCCCTGCGATCTGACGCCGGCCCAAATCCGCCGACAGCTCTGGCTGGCGGCACTGTTCGGCATCAATCGCTACGTCATGGCCGTGGCCCATCTGGACAGCCGCGGCAGCGCCGAAAAGAAAGCCTATTTCAATCCCTTCACCCGCACTCAGCCGTGGTTCCTCGCTTATGACGCGCTGGCCGCCGAAGCGACACGAGCAGCCGCCTACGCTACCAAAAGCCGCAAACACCGCATTGGCGTACGCTATCCTTACACCCCGGCGCCCCTCACCGACCTCCTCAAGCACCTCACCGCCTTGCAATACGACTGGACGCTGCTGCTGCCGGACGAAACGACCGACTGCGACGCCGTTATCCACTGCGAGGACGGCTACCTCTACGAGGAACGCACGAAACGCAGCTTCTTCGATATCGGTTGCCTGGAGCATCATCTGCTCGCCACCATGCCGCTGCGTTCAGCCTGGATCAGCGACGCGGCTGGCCGACTCGCCGAAGACCTCTTCATCCGCTGTTTCCAGGACGGCAGCGTGGTCGTCCTGGATTTCTCCGGCCGCGACCGCCAACTGCGCCTCAACCGCGCCGGCATGCAAAGCGACTTTTGCCTGCCGGCCGAAGGCGTGGTCTGCTTCCCCGGCTGGACCGTCACCCTGGACCACCCCAATACCCTGCGCGCCGATTTCATAGACGGAAAATTCACTTTCGAGCTGCTCGCGCCCTGCCCCGACCTGCATATCGCCCTGCGCAATTACGCCGACATCCCCGAAGTGCTGCTTGATGGCAAGCCCCTGCCGGCAACACAGCCCTGCACCACTCTGCCACAGGGTTTCAATGAAATCTACCTGGCCGGCGATACCCTGCCCCTCGCCGCCGGAACCCATGTGCTGGAGCTGAAAAATGCCTGCGACGACCTGCCCTATTTGCCGCTGGCATGGATTGTCGGGACTTTCGCCCGCCAGCCCGAAAACCGTCTCGCGCCCTATCAAAACGACGGCATTGGACTGGCCGGCTATGCCGGCACCATCACTCAGCGCGCCAAGATGCCAATCCCGCCCGATGCTTTGCGCCTCAGCGTTGATCCCCAAGGCATGGCCACCGAACTACGCATCAACGGCCAGTCGCTCGGCAAACGCCTCTGGGCGCCCTTCACCTGGATTCTGCCCAGCGATACGCCCGGCACCATCGCCGACGTCGAAATTATCCGCTACAGCTCCTGCGGCCAAATCTTCGGTCAACGGGCCTTCATCAGCGATGCCAAGGCCCACCCCTGGACAAAAGCCTGCGCACCCAACAACACCGAAGCCCCCAAGCCCTTCTGCGAAGTGAAATTGCTGTAAGACCGCACGTTCTGCGCGCACCTGCCGGCATTCCCGCAGCGCCCCTCTTCCGGCCGTGCTGCGGGCTTCCAGCCGCTTTTTCCTATCCGCAGATGGCGCAGATTAACGCAGATTTTTTAGGTCGGCCGCTTGGTGTAGGAGGCCGGTGTGTCTGCGTTTTCCTGTCGCCTCTTTGGTTTTCAGCGCTGAAACCAAACTGCCCGCAACCTGCAAAACGATGGACAATATGGACAATATGGACACGATGGACAACAACACCTGCTCGCCCGCCGTCCATACCGTCCATACCGTCCA
>JAAZKQ010000535.1 GCA_012799755.1 Lentisphaerota bacterium
ACCCTGTCCACCCTGTCCACCCTGTCCACTAGACATTACCCGGACTATATTAGGCGCCAAAACACCACCCTCACCCACAACAGTGAAGACGCCATGCTCTGCTGCGCCAAAATCAACCTCTACCTCAAAATCGTCGGCAAACGCGCGGATGGCTACCACGACATCCAGACGTTATTCCTGCCATTGCCCGACCTCGCCGACGAGCTCAGCATCGTCCCCACCAGTACGCCCGGCCTGAGCATGCGCTGTTCAGAACCGTCGCTGCCGACAAATCAGGCCAACCTCTGCGTCAAGGCCGCCGAACTCTTCTGCCAGCAACTCGGCATTGAGCCCAGCTTGGCCATCAGTCTGGAAAAACGCATTCCCATCGCCGCCGGTCTTGGCGGCGGCAGTTCCAACGCGGCGGCAGTGCTCCTCGAACTTCGACGCCAGCTCGCGCCGAACACGCCCGACGCCGTCCTGCAAAAGCTGGCCTGCCGCCTTGGCGCCGACGTGCCCTTCTTCCTCAACCCGCAGTCGGCCGTTGCCGAGGGCATTGGCGAAAGGCTGCGCGGAATCAACGTCCACACGCCGCTGGGCATTGTCCTGGCCAATCCAGGTTTTCCCGTGCCGGCGTCCTGGGCCTATGGCCACTGGCGACGGGTCGGGGGACCGCCGCTACCGCCACTTGACGAGCTCATCGCCGCCTTGCGGGGCGAAGACTGGCGCGCTGTCGCCGCCCTCTGCGGCAATGACCTCGAACACGCCGTGTTGGACAAATTTCCCGTGCTGGGCATCATCGCGGCGAAAATGGCCAAGCTGGGCTGCGCCGGCATCCACGTCAGCGGCAGTGGCCCGACCCTCTACGGGCTCTGTGAGCCCGCCGCCGCATCCGCCATTCGCGATGCTTTGCAGGAGGCTTTCCCGGGCTTCCTCAGCGTCTACGCCTGCCAGTATCGGCCCGGCAGGTAATGCGCAAGAGGCGCCGACAAGCCGTCACGCCCAACCCCAGCCGCCTTTCTCCCCAAAAAAATACGCCCGCCGCCGGGAAATCCCCCTCGCGACGGGCGTCATTGCAGCGGGTATGGTGAAACATCGGGAGCGCCCGGCGCGCCAACGCTCAGTACCAGGCCTTCCACTGATTGGAGTTCGACGGCAAAGCCAAGTAGGGTCCCGTACCGATGAACTGCACGTGACCATCAACATAGAGCACGTTGAAACCTTGCTTGTGCCGCAGGTAGCCCACCCGGCGTGTCCGCGTACCGTAATTCGCGCCGTAGGCCGTGTCGTCGTTAGAGGCAAAGCTTGAACCGCGAATGCTCTCATCAAAATTCGGCAGGATGGAAAAGGCCTCGCTGGGCGCCTGGACGGCACTGACAAGCACCCCTGGATTAGGCGTGCCGTAGGCGTCGCCTGGCCGATGGACGCTATAGCTGGTCAAATAACTCCGGCCATTGCCCTTCCAGTCATTGCCGGTATCAATACGCACATCCGTGTCCCCAGGACAAACGAAAATCTTCACGTCGCCGATGTAGTCGTTGAGATTCGCGGCAAAGCCCCTGTAGCCAGGGTAATTGTAGGAATAAAACACATAGCCGTCATAATCCTGGTTGTACATGTTGCCGGCCAAGCCGATCTGCTTCATATTGCTGACACAGCTGATGGTCCGCGCCTTGTCCCGCGCCTTTGCCAAGGCCGGCAAGAGCATGGCCGCCAGAATGGCGATGATCGCAATCACCACCAACAGTTCAATCAGGGTAAATCGCCGGTTGCTTTTCATGCTGACACCTCTTTATTACTGTGAGTTTAATGAGTGGATCGCACGATACAGGACAAATTTCAACCGTTACAGCAAGTATAGGCCAAATCTCTTTTCTTTTCAAGACTGCCACAGCTGGCCACTTCTTAATTCCCTAACCATCACAGGAAAACACCGATGATAGCACGCTTCAATGACGGTCGCGACTGGTTTTTTGAGAAACGCTTCGGACTTTTCATTCATTGGGGCCTCTATGCCCTCGATGGCTGGCATGAGCAGGTCCAATGGCGACAGAGCATCCCCAAGGCACAGTACGTCAAGCGTGTCGGGCGCTTCAATCCTGTCGCCTTTGATCCCGACGCCTGGCTTGATCTGGCCGCTGAAGCCGGCATGGAATACCTCTGCTTCACGACCAAACATCATGATGGCTTCTGCATGTGGGACACCCGCCACAGCGATTACAAGGTGACGAACACCCCCTACGGCCAAGACGTTCTCGCCAAACTCGCCGAGGCCTGCCACCGCCGACATGTCCCCCTCGAACTCTATTACTCCTGTCCTGACTGGCACCACCCCAACGCCATCAATTTCGGCGGCGACCACCAGCTGCCACAGCCCAATCCCGGCGATCGGCCGGACCTCCTCCAATACGTCGCCTACGTTCGCGCCCAAATCACCGAACTATGCAGCAACTACGGTAAAATCGCCGGCTTTTTCTGGGACATTCCACCGAAAATCACCATTCCCGAGCTCAACGCCCTGCTTCGCCGTCTACAGCCTGGCATCGTCATCAACAACCGCGGCTTCGGCCCCGGCGACTACAGCACCCCCGAACGCCATGTCCCCGACGGCCAGGCATTCACCAGCCCCACCGAGGCCTGCCAGTCCATAGGCGCCCAAAGCTGGGGCTTCCGCGAAAACGAGGATTACTTCACCCCGCTCTTCCTGATGCGCTCCATGGACAAGATTCTCTGCATGGGCGGCAACTACCTGCTCAATGTCGGCCCGCAGCCTGACGGCGCCCTGCCCCCGGCCGCACATGAAATCCTCCGCCGCATCGGCCGCTGGTACCACCGCGTCAAGGAGGCTTTCCAGGACAGCCGGCCAGCGTCGCAACTCTGCGCCAATCCGGACTGCATGCTCACCCGCAGCGGGAATACCCTCTACGTTCATTTCCCCAAGGGGCTCAATAGCAGCGGCGTGATTCTCAATCCACTCCGCGTCATGCCGAAAGAAGCCACCATACTCAACAACGGTTTGCCCGTCCACTGCGCGGTTGACGTCCTGCCATCCTCATTCTGGTCACAGTCCCAGCCATGGCTGCACCTCAGCGGCTTGCCTGCGCCCGCTTTGCAGGATGAAGTGCCCATCATCAAACTCGTCTTCGACAATCTTGACGAGGCCCTCGCCGTGAGCAGTGCCCACTCCGCCTGAGCTTCGCAGCACTCCCGCAGCGCACATGCAGCCAGGCCGCCGGCAAGCGCAGCTCGCGCCCGGCGCCGCCACCAAAGCAAACACCCCCGGCCAAGCCTATGCCCGACCGGGGGCGCTGTTTTTTCATTGTTGGTGCAATTCGCTTATTGCGGCTCAGTCATCGAGTTCGCCGACTTCCAAGCCCAGGGGCAGCGCTTTCGGGCGCTGGCAGGTCGTGCCCAGCTCAATCTTCCGGCCGGCCTTGCTGGATTTGTCAAAAGACAGCATGATGTCCAGAACGTGATTGGCCAGCTCGCCATTGACACGATGCGGGCGATTATTGCGCAGGGCGATGGCCATGTCGGCCGCGCCGATGCTGCGGCTGTTTTCCGCGTAGACATGGCTCAGCGGCACTTCCTGCCATTCCTTTTGGCCCTTGCGGCACACCGCCACCGGCCCGCCGAAGGTGTTGGGGTCCGGCACCTGCATGGAGCCCTCGGTACCGTAGATTTCAATCGGCCGATGACCGTGCTTGTAGACGTCAAAGCTGGCGACAACCGTAATCACCGCGCCGCAGACGAATTCGACCACGCCGGTCAGGTGCGTCGTCACCGTTACCGGGTAGGGATCAAAGGGCTTGTACTTGTCCTGATACTGCTCGGCGACCTCGGGACCGAAGGTACGGAAGTCAAAGCCCTTCGTCGTCACCGCCGTCACGCTCTTGGCCGGGCCCAGGAGGTTCACCAGCGCGGTCATGTAGTAGGGGCCGAGGTCAAGCATCGGTCCCGCGCCGTAGTCGTAGAAGAAGGGCGCCTGCGGCCATTTCTCCGGCCCGCGGCCCATCACCATTGCCGTGCCACACAAGGGCTTGCCGATCCAGCCGTCGTCCAAGAGCTTCCGGGCCGTCTGCTGGCCGGCGCCCAGGAAGGTGTCCGGCGCACAGCCGACGCGCAGGTTTTTGGCCTTGCCCAAGGCGATCACTTTCGCCGCGTCGTCCGCATCCACACCGAAAGGCTTCTCGGAGTAAGCGTGTTTACCGGCATTCAGGGTGTCAATAGCGATCTCGGAATGCACCTGCGGCGGCGTCAGATTGAGCACAATCTCAATCTCCGGCATGGCAAACAACTCGTCATTGGTCATGTTCGGCACGCCATACAGCTCGGTCTTCTTCCTGGCGCGTTCGGGAATGATATCCGAACAGGCAACCACCTCAATCATATTGAACTTCTGCGACGCCTTGAAGTACGTGTCGCTGATCATTCCACAACCGACAATACCGACTTTCGTCTTCTTCATTCTGCTGGTCCTTTCTGGTCCCGACGCGGGGACGACCTGGAATCGAACACACCCTGACAACTACTGAACTGGACGGCACGCACGGCCGCAAAAAAAACGCATTAACATAACATCAGCCGCCAATAAAACCATAACACATAGCAGCTACAGTGAATGTCAAAGGTAAGCGGTCACCCATTGATACCGGTCGTGCCGGCGGTCGTTTTCAGCTGTAGTGCCTTTACAAGGCACAGCCACATGGGGAGTTTCCCCACCCCAGGCTGAAGCCTGGGGTTAAGCATGGTTAAGCGCCTACGGCGCCAAGAGGCCCATTTTGCTGACATCTTGTTGACGCTACGGGCTAAAAGCCCCACAGTACGGCCGGGAAACAAGCGTGAATGGTGCCGCAGAACGGACAGGAAACAGGTGCTTGTCCACAATGTCCACTCTGTCCACAATGTCCACAATGTCCACTTTATCAATGAGTGACCGCTTACCAAAGCCATTGCGGCGACGCCGGCATGTCCTTGCTAAACATCGGTGTGGGAATTACATTAGGCTTTTCGTTTTTTCTGTTTTCCGCAAGCCGCGAGCGACTCAGCCATCGCTGCGCGCTTCGTTTTTTTTCATGGCGAATTCCTTTCTGTTCCAGTGTGTTAGAGTGTAAAAGCAAGGAGAATGACAAATGGCAAAAATGGTCACCATTGATGGCAACACTGCGGCATCTCAGGTCGCCTACGCGTTCAGCGAAGTCGCCGCCATCTACCCGATTACCCCCTCGTCCGTCATGGGTGAGCTTGCCGACAGCTGGGCGGCCATGGGTCTCAAGAACATGTTTGGCCGCCCGTTGAACATCATTGAGATGGAATCCGAGGCCGGCGCTGCCGGCGCCGTTCACGGCTCGTTGGTGGCCGGCTCCATGACCACCACCTACACTGCCTCTCAGGGCCTCCTCCTGATGATCCCCAACATGTACAAGATCGCCGGCGAAATGCTGCCGACCGTCTTCCATGTCTCGGCCCGCACCCTCGCCGCCCAGTCCCTGTCCATCTTTGGTGACCATTCGGACGTCATGGCCTGCCGCGGCACCGGCTTTGCCATGCTCGCCGCCAGCTCCGTCCAGGAATGTCTGGACATGGCCGCCGTCGCCCACCTCAGCACCCTCGAAGCTGAGATTCCCTTCCTGCACTTCTTTGACGGTTTCCGCACCTCTCACGAAGTCCAGAAAGTCGAAAATCTGGACACCGAGACCCTCAAGTCCCTCGTGGATATGAAGTTCGTCGAGCGTTTCCGCGCCCGCGCCCTCCGTCCCGAGAAGCCCGTCATCCACGTCGCCGCGCAGAATCCCGACGTCTATTTCCAGGGCCGTGAAACCACCAACGCACACTACGCCGCTCTGCCCGGCATCGTCCAGAAATATATGGACAAACTGGCCGCCGTCACCGGCCGTCAGTATCACCTCTTTGACTACGTCGGCGCGCCCGACGCCGAGAAAGTCGTCGTCGTCATGGGCTCCGGCGCGGAGACTGTGTCGCTGGCAGTGGACTATCTGAACAGCCAGGGCGAAAAAGTCGGCATGATCATTGTCCGCTTCTTCCATCCTTTCTGCAACGACGCCTTCCTCAAGGCCCTGCCCAAGACGGCCAAGCAGATCGCGGTTCTCGACCGCATCAAAGAGCCTGGTTCAGCCGGCGAACCGCTCTATCTCAACGTGGTCAACGCGGTCAAGAGCGCCGATCTCTGCGGCGTCAAAGTCATCGGCGGTCGCTACGGCTTATCCTCCAAGGAATTCACCCCGGCCATGGCCAAGGCAGTCTTCGACCACCTTTCCGGCAAGGCCTTCCACGGCTTCACCGTCGGCATCAATGACGACGTGACGCATTTGTCCCTGCCCATCGGTCCCGCTCTCGACTGCGAACCCAAGGGCACCATCAGCTGCACCTTCTGGGGCTTGGGCTCAGACGGCACCGTCGGCGCCAACAAAGACTCCATCAAGCTCATCGGTGACAACACCGATATGTACGCCCAGGCTTACTTCTCCTATGACTCCAAGAAGTCCGGCGGCGTCACCGTGTCGCACCTGCGCTTTGGCAAGCAGCCCATCACCTCACCCTACCTGATCACCGAACCGAACTTCGTCGCCT
>JAAZKQ010000536.1 GCA_012799755.1 Lentisphaerota bacterium
CAGCCCGCAGCATGACATGACTCCGCAAACGCATCACTTTGCGCCGTAGGCGCTTAACCATGCTTAACCCCAGCCTTCAGGCTGGGGTGGCAAGCTCCCCAAGAGGCAGTGCCTTGTAAAGGCACCACAGCTGAAAAAAACACCGGCACGACCGGTATCAATCGGTCAACCGCTTACACAAACGGTAAATAGCAACAAGCAAGGCATCACGAAGGAAAGGTCTTGGCGACATGGATTTGAATCTGATAGTGATCATCGCGTATCTGATTGGGATCGTTGGCTTCGGTCTTTTCATGAACATCTATGTCAAGAAAGCCGAGGACTATTTCGTGGGCGGGCGGGCGTTCAACCACTGGGTTGTCGCCGGCTCAGTCATCGGCACCAACGTGGCGGCGATCTACCTGGTCGGCCCGGCGGGCGTCGCCTACAACAGCGGCGTGCCGGTATTGATGATTGCCTGGACCGGCAACATGCTCGCGGCTTTCAGCGCTGCGCTCTTCGTACCACGATTGCGGCGCCTCCGCATCACCACCGTGCCGGACATCCTGGAAACGCGCTACAACCGCGTCGTGCGGCTCTTGCCCGTAATTCTGTGGCTGTTCTACTACGCATTTTTCACCGGCAACAACCTCTACGCTCTCTGCCTCTGCCTGAGCACAGTGCTAGACTGGCCGGTGCAGAAACTCATCTGGACGGTCGGACCCCTTGTCGTCATCTACAGCGGCATGGCGGGACTGCTTGGCGCCGCCTACTCGGACATCCTCTAGACTTTCCTGATGGTCATCGGCGGCGTCATCCTCCTGCCCTTAGCCATGCGCGAAGTCGGTGGCGTCGGGAGCTTCATCGCGCAGACTCCGCCCGAACTGTTCACCTTCTGGAAGGCTGGAACGGACGGCATTAACTGGCAGGATCTGGTTATGTTCACCCTGACAGGCTTCCCCTTCTGGTGCACCAGTCAGTATCTCCTGCAACGTACCTTTGCCGCCCGTTCGGTCAAGGACGCCAGCACGGGCCTGGCCTTGGCAGCCATCCTCACCGGCCCGCTCACCCTCTGTTACATCCTGCCCGGCATGTGCGGACGCATTATCTACAGCGGCGAGAACGCTCTGGCCAACAACGACCAGATACTCCCCATGCTCTTCAAGGACGTCATCCCACAGGGCCTCGGCGGTCTCTTCATCGCCGCCCTGATCGCGGCAAGCTATTCGACCATCGCGGCTGTCCTCAACGCCTCGGCAACCCTCTTCACCAATGACATCTACCGCCCGGCGCGCCCTGATCGCAGCAGCAGGCACTACACCTGGGTCGGTCGCGGCGTGACCGCAATCATCGGGATCATCGCCATGTTCTTTGCGCTCAACGTCGAAAAACTCGGCGGCATCATCAATGCCAATTACGAAATCATGACCTTCTTCGAGCCGCCGATTTTCGTCGTGGTCTGCGCGGCGCTGTTCTGGCGCAGCATCACCAACCAGGCAGCCATCGCCACGTTGGTGGGCGGCACGCTGGTCAATGCCATCTGCACCTGGGGCTTCGGCATAGGGCCGGCCTATCGTTCCTTTATCATCTTCCCGGCCTGCTTTGCCATCCTCTTCCTGGTCAGCGCCGTAACCCGCAACAGCGCCGAGCAGCAGAGTCGCATTGATCAGTTTCTGGCGGAGCTGTCGCCAGGCAAGCTGGACTTGCGCAACATGCGCTTCATTGTCGGCATGGCCATCAGCATGCTCAGCCTGCTGGCTTTCGTGCTCTGCTCGGTCTTTGAGCGCTTCCTGCCCAAACCCGCCAACGTCTTCGTATTCCTAGGTTTGGTCACTAGCTTCGTAGGCGGCGTGCTGGTCATGCTCCCGAAGGTCATCGGTCGCGAAGTTGACTCGCCAGGAGGCGAAAACGAAGCCCTGAGCAAATCCTTGGTCAATCGCGTCCTGAGCTCAGGATACATCTGGCTTGCCGTCTATGCCTTCGCCGGCGGCCTGATGCTTTTCCTCTACTACGCCGGTTAATAGCACGCGCGGCCATTGCCAGCGCCTTATCCGGCACTATTTTAACTTTCGTGCAGTTTCCGGGGTCGGCACGCCCTGCCCACCCCGGTTTTCTTTTTTCAAGCTCCCCGCCATCACCTGCCAGAAAGACGCCGTATGCCCGCCTTTGACAATGACAAGTACCTCGCCGAACAAAAAAAAGCCATCATGCAGCGCGTCGGTGACAGCAATCGCCGCCTCTACCTCGAATTCGGCGGCAAACTCATCGGCGATCATCATGCGGCGCGGGTCCTGCCGGGCTTCGACCCCAATGTCAAAATTCGCCTGCTGAAGGAACTCAGCGACCAGGCTGACATCATTGTCTGCCTCCACGCCGGCGATATCGAACGCAAAAAAATCCGCGCCGACCTGGGCATCACCTATGACAATGACGCCCTGCGCCTGATTGACGACCTGCGCAATCGTCAGGTTGATGTCACAGCGGTGGTCATCACGCGCTTCAACGGCCAGCCGGAAGCCATCAACTTCCAGAAGCGTTTGGAAAAGCACGGCATCAAAGTCTTTCAGCACCGTGAAATCACCGACTACCCTAAGAACTTTGATTTTATCGTCAGCGAAGATGGTTTTGGGGCAAATCCCTACATCCCGGTGACGCATCCGCTCGTGGTGGTCACCGGTCCCGGCCCCAACAGTGGTAAAATGGGCACCTGCTTGTCACAAATCTACCACGAATTCCAACAGCGCCGCAATGCCCATTATGCCAAATTCGAGACCTTCCCGGTGTGGAATCTGCCGCTGACTCACCCCGTGAACATCGCCTACGAGGCGGCGACCGCCGACCTGCAAGATGCCAATGCCATTGATTCCTTCCATTTTGAAGCTTATGGCCGCGTCGCCGTCAATTACAACCGTGACCTGCAAGCCTTTCCACTCCTGCGCGCCATGCTCACCCGCATCACAGGCTCCGACGGCGGCTATCAATCACCCACTGACATGGGCGTCAACTGCGTCGCCGCCGGCATCGTTGACGATGCCGCCGTCTGCGAAGCCGCGCGCACGGAAATCGCCCGCCGCTACTTTCAGTACAACGCCCAACACCAGCTCAGCCATGCCGACGACGCCACCATGTCGCGCATAGAAGAGATTATCCGCAAGGCCAACGTCAATCCCAATGAGCGCGACGTGGTCAAGGCCGCGCGCAAGGCCGCCGATGACTGCCGCGCCAAGGGCAAAGGCAACCAAGACATCTTCTGCGGCGCTGCCCTGAAACTCCACGACGGCAGCATCATCACCGGCAAGAATTCGTCGCTGATGCATGCGGCATCAAGCATGATCATCAATGCAGTGAAGTTTCTAGCCAAGATACCGGACAGCCAGCACCTGCTGCTGCCGGACATCATTGAGTCGGTGGCAAACTTCAAGGATGGCCTGGGAGCAACGCGCCATGCCGGTCTGGACGTAAGTGAAACGCTGATCACGCTGGTGGTCAGCGCCAGTCGCGACGTCTATGCTCAGCAAGCCTTGGCCTGCCTCAGCGCCCTACACCAATGTGACATGCACCTCAGCCACATCCCCAGTCCAGGTGACGAAGCCGGCCTCCGGCGCCTGGGTTGCAGTTACACCTACGATCCGGTCGTGCCCTCCAAGAATCTCTTTCTCTGAAGGACTCTACCATGACAGCCCGTCCCGCCCCCACGACATTGCAGAGCGCAAGCCCTGCCGATTTTGCCGCATTTGTATTTGATCTGGACAATACGCTCATGGCTTCCGAACGTTACCATGTGCTCGGCTTCGCCCAAGCCATGCGTGATCTGGCCAATTACGAAATGACGGCGCAAGACACAAAAGATTTTATAGGCGACACCAGCGTCGCCCTGGCCACCAAAATCATCACGCGCATGGGCTTCAAGCACATTAGCCCGCAGCAAGTCGCCGCCCGCAAAGCCGAATGCACCATGGCAGTTTTCAAAGCCGAGCCCTTTCCCGGCGCCTGCGACTTCGTACGCCGCCACGTCGGCCATAAGCGCCTGGCTGTGGCCAGCAACTCCCCGCGCGCCTTTGTCCGCCAAGCCTTGCGGGAAGTCGGCCTCCTGGAGAGTTTTGACGCCATCGTCACCATTGAAGACGTCCGCGAACGCAAGCCCAGCCCGGAAATGTTCATCCTGGCGGCGCAACGACTCGGCGTCGAAGCCGCACGCTGCCTGGTCTTTGAAGATTCCGGCGTCGGCCTGCAAGCCGCTGCCGCCGGCCACTTCCCGGCAATACTTGTGCTCAATCCCGGCAATTTTCTCCCTGACCTCATACCCGATGACGTCCTCACCATGACTTGGCCGCAACTCCTCCGCTGGGCTGATAGCAAGTAGGGGCGGACCAGTACATCCGCCCTGCCCTCACACTCGACTCGGCCTGTGGAGTCACAGAGTGCACAATCTTTGGCGAAACGCTCAAATCGCGATACAATCCATTGTATATCAACAACATAACCAAGTATTTGAAAAGCATTGCAATCATCAAGC
>JAAZKQ010000537.1 GCA_012799755.1 Lentisphaerota bacterium
ATGGACACGATGGACGACAACACCTGCTTGCCCGCCGTCCATACTGTCCATAGCGTCCATACTGTCCATAGCAATAACCACCCCGGTGGGGAATACATCGGAGACAATTTGCAGGAAACTCGCAGTTCGTCGCCGCCCGGTCATATGGCTGACCAGGCGGCGGGTTTCATAAGTGCCATGGATACTATGTGGCCCCTGGCCTGAGCGCAGCCTCTCCTTCGCGCGCGCGACCTTATTAGGATGGTGGCCCCCTCTTTGGGTGGGTGGGTTGATTTAAAGACTGCGCGAAAAATAGTCGCAAATTGGCCTCTTGACAAGCCAAAAATCGCTGAATAACAGCATTTTGTGCTTCTGGATGATTTCAGCTGCCTTGTCACGATTGTGATTGGACCGTTCTTCGTTGCGAGTTCAGACGATTCGCGCGGCGAATTTCATAGCAGCTGACAGAAACAACGGTTATCAATGGGTGACCGGTCACCCATTGTCGCTCAAAAAAAAACACCTCAGCCTCTTGAAATGCCTTGAAACGTGGTGTACAATCTGGCTTAGCGCAAATATTGCGTTAGTTTTTTGCGCAAATCATCCGAAGTCTTTTTTATTTATATGGGTGAAGTCCGATGTCAACAGATGAGATCAGCATCAGCACGCTTGCCCGGGATTTGCATACCACCCCGAGCACAGTTTCGCGCGCTTTGAATGGCCTTCCCGGCGTCAGCGCGAAGAAGGCGGCTGCGATCAAGGAGTATGCGGATCGTTTGGGCTATCGTCCGACGCCGTATTACGGCAAGCGTTCGAATTGCCTGGCGATGTTGTTTCCGGACTCTGCGGCTGATCCCGTTGACGAGCAATTTCAACGCCGTCAAATCTATGCGGCAGAGCGTTATGTATCTCAGATCGGCAAGTTTCTGTTCGTCAATTTTGTTTCGACGAGCAGCCGGCAGCTGCCCAAACTGCTGCTGGAACAGCGGGTTGACGGCGTTCTTCTGGCCCACTATCACCAACGCAGTCTGGTGGAACAGATTCGTGAGCAGGGGCTGCCGGTTGTTGCTCTTGACGACGAAACTCTGCGTCTCCCCTGTGATTGCGTCATCTCCAATCCGCGCCAAGGGACGGTCGAGCTCCTCAACCGGCTATTGGCGGCCGGACACCGCCGCTTCGCCATGATCATCACCAACAGGAAATTTCCGACTGTTGACCGCCGTTTCAAGGTTTTCGACATGGATTTGGCCGAGCACGGCTTAACCCCGCCACCGGAATACATCATCAGCAATGTCGGCAATTCGCTTGCTGAAGGCGCGCGTGCCGCCCGTCAGCTGTTGTCACTGGCGGCGCCTCCTGACGCAGTCATTTTCACCAATGATCTGATTGCCTTGGGCGCCATGCTGGAATTCACCCGGGCCGGTATTGCCATCCCGGATCAGATCAGTATAGCGTCCTTCGACAACTCCGAACTCTGCGACATGGCCTTGCCGCCACTGACCAGCGTGGAATTGCACAGCAACGATGTAGTGAAAACCGGAATTGACCATCTTGTGAAGTTGATTGACAATCCATCGTTGGCGGTCGACACCTTCACCCAGATTGAGGTTGATTCCTCTTTGGTTTGGCGCCGGAGTTGCCGAGACCAAAGCGAATAACGATCCACCTTGCCGACCGCCTTCCAAAACACAAGCAAGCAAACGGAGGTTCTGAAACGCGATGCAAATGGTTTCTGTTATCGTGTGTGGCGTTCGCCTGCTGCCGGGCTGCCGGCGCTGGAATTGCTGGAGAGGGTTTCACGCTCGTGGGGCGGGACAACAAGATCCTTGTCGTGGACGCCGCTGACAAAGAGCCGGTCTTTGAGTTTGGCGGCGTCAATTTCTCTTGGTCGCCCCAGAAGGCGGAGATTGCGGAAATCAGCCCGGCGGCGGAGCAGTCATTGCGCGCCGTCTTCACAATCAGCAAGGACCCGGACAAGCTTTGCGCCGGCCATGCCCTCTTCACGGTTGCCGGACAACGCATTATCGCCCAGTATGTGCTGACCGTGCCCGCCACGGTCAAGTATGGCGGCATGCTCGCTAGCCGGCGGGCGCTTCGTGGCGGCATGCAGCCGCTCTATAAATCGGGTTCCTGGACTCGTCATGAACATGGCGGCGTGCCCTACGAACGCCCGGGCGCCGTCCTGCGCCCCTTCGCCACCGGCAACTTGAACGTCCTGGAAGTCGTCAGGAGCAATTCGAATTGGAATTACGAGCGCTCGTCCCACCTGCGCTTTGCACCGGGAGAGCAGCCCGGCGAAATTCGCGGCACGGTAGAGTACTTGGTCACCCCCGCCGCTGTTACCCCGTCGCTGGCGGCGGCCGCGCTTAATGGCGCTCCCATCGCCTTGGCTTTTCACTCCGACCAGCCCAATCATATCTGGGCGAGCGGTGAACAGCCCTCGTTGCAACTCCAGGTCGGCAACAGCGGCACGTCGCCCCTCGGCGATGCACAGCTGCGCATCATTGCGCGTAATTTCGCCGGCGAAGTCGTCTATAGCGACAGCAGCCCATTGGCCCTGGCACCCTTGGAACAGCGTCAACTCGTCCTGTCCCTGCCGACAGCGGCACAGCAGGACATATTCTTCCTGGAGGCGACGGCGAAAATTGCGGGCCAGGAGTACTTCACCCGCAGCAACATCGCCTTCCTTGATGACTATGAGTTCAGTAACGATCCCGACAGCCTCTTCGGGATGGCGGCCGCGTTCTATGGCATGCCGGATCGGGATAGCGTCTTTCGCCTGATGCGGCGCATCGGCGTGGCCTATATCCGCAACGGTGACAATCGCGAGTCATCTCGCTATGGCATCACCAGCTTCTATCACGACCACTACACGCCGGACAAATGGCGCGACCTCGACGTCGCCGGGCGGGAGGACATGCTCCGCAAAAAGCTGGACCACATCGTCAAAACCGGCGCTGCCGCCTGGGAATTCGGCAATGAAAACAATATCCTGACTCCCGAGGCCGCCGGCGAATATGTCGAATATCTGCGCATCATCCGTCGTCTCATTGACGAATCCGGCGCCAAGGTCAAGCTCCTCAGCATCGGTTTCTCCAACGGTTTTGGCGGCGTTAAATCGTTGCGCTTGGTGCATGCGGCGGGGGGCTGGCCCCTTCTGGACGGCATCGCTTACCATCTCGGTCGCGGCAATATGACCCCTGATTACGCGGAGAATGGCGATTGGACTTGCCTAAGCAGCCTCAATGCCCTTAACGCCCTGCTGGATGAGTGCGGCCGCAAGCCCATCTACCTGACCGAAGTCTACACCTGCACCAAGCCGAACAGCTGGTGGCATGATTCCCAGCGCCGCGCCGCGGAAAACATCGCTCTCAGCTATGCGCTGGCCAAGGCCAATCACGTGGCCATCGCCTTCCACTACCAATTGCACGACTCGGTCTGGTTCAACGTTGGCGGCGTTTCCGAAACCGACTGTGAGTATTTTTATGGGCTGCTCGACCGTTTCGGCCATCCCAAGCCACCCCTGCTCGCTTTCCAAGCCACTGCCAGACAACTAGATGGGGCGACTTTTGTTCGCAACATGAGCTTTCCCGGGCAACCGAGCGTCAACGGTTTGCTCTTCCGGACGCGTGATGGGCAGGACCTGGCTTTGCTGTGGGACCGCTCCGAAGGCTATTGGCAAAGCAAAAAATCAGACGATTACGCCGCCCTGGAACCCTGGGTGTCTCACTGGCAAAAAACGGCGCCGCTGAGCATGGACGCCGCAGGGGACGTCATCCTGATCAACTCTATCGGCCAGCAACGCAGCATCGCGGCCAACGGCGGCAAAGTCACCTTGTCTCTTGATGGCGCCCCCATTTGGGTACGCGGCACATTCAGCAACTAAACCAAGCATCGAGCAAGGAAAGGACCAAGCCATGAAGAAGAAATTGCTATTCACTCTCATTGAACTCTTGGTCGTGATTGCCATCATCGCCATCCTCGCCGCCATGCTCCTGCCGGCCTTGAGCAAGGCCCGCAACCAGGCGAACAAGATCGGCTGCCTCAACAACGTCAAACAGCTGCTGTTCGGCTCCTTGCTTTACGTCGAAGACAACAACGGCCAATTCATGAACAACTATGCGGACGGCAACACCTCCGCCGGCAAGTGGGGCAATAACTTCTGGATGTGGAAGCTGCGTGGCTCTTACGGCATTGCCGATGGCTGCTTCTCCTGCTCAAATCCCATCAATCCCGCCAAAGTGGGTGGAACTCGGATCAGGGGCGTCGGTCTGCCCCAATCGGGACAGGAAATCGGCTGGCCGGAAGACGCATCCGGCGTCAACTACACCTTCAATGCGCATCTCCTCCGGGAAAGCCACGGCTGGATTAGTGGCGGCGCCAGTCTTGCCGGCGGTTTTATCGGTCGAATGGACATTCCCAGCCAAAGCATCATGATCTATGAGTACAGCGTGCCGAACAGCGCTGATGGCATCTTGCAAATCAACAAGGTTCTGACCATGAAAGGCGCCGCCTATCCCCGCGACCATAATGGCGCCGGCATGAGTTTCGGCATGGTTGACGGCCATGCCGCCAACCTGGCCTACGGCAATAATCCCGGCGGGCTTACCCTGATGCCGCTCGCGAGTGTCGTCAAACCCTATGGCCATGGCGACGCTTGGCTCTGCGGCCGCCTGTGGCGTCCGTTGTGAGGCCCCCCAGAGAGTTTATCAACATCAGGTTGGAAGCGTGGCACGCACGACCCTTGTTCTGGCCTTGCCGCTGACTTTTCTTTCCCTCGGCTTTCTGAGATTGTCGTTTTCAGACGGGCGGCAAGCTCAGTTCGGCCACGCACAGAGTAGACAATGCGTGTAGAAGCGGCTCTCACCGCAAAGCGGTGACAGCACTGATGTAAGCAGCGTTGCTGAAGGCATGAAACATTTCGGCCCCAGGCGATGGCAAGCGCCGTAAGCGATCAGCGATTGATAACAGACATTTTTTATCCGCAGATGTCGCAGATTTGCGCAGATTTTTTTGAGTGTAGGCTGCTTGGTGTAGGAAGGCCGGTGTGTTTGCGTTTTCCTGTCGCCTCTTTGGTTTTCAGCGCTGAAGGCGCAAAACATACCAGTAACCACCCCGGCGGGGAATACACTGGGGACAATTTGCAGGAAACTCACGTAAGCGGTCACTCATTGATATTGTGGGC
>JAAZKQ010000538.1 GCA_012799755.1 Lentisphaerota bacterium
ATGGACACGATGGACGACAACACCTGCTCGCCCGCCGTCCATATTGTCCACAATGTCCACAATGTCCACTTTATCAATCAGCGACCGCTTACCATCTGCGGATAAAAAAGGGGCGGATTGCGGAACCGGCGGGCTCAGTCGGCCTATATTAAGCCGAAAATCGTTCCTGTCGGCTGTTCTCTCCCGGCGGCATGCATTGGCGCAATCCGACTTGCATAGTGAAAGAGTGGATCATGGACATTGACAACAACTACCAGGAAGACTACCGCATTCGTTTGAATGAGGCCGGGCCGGGTGGGCGCTTGCGCCTGCACGCGCTTTTCGATTACATACAGGACATCGCGTCGCTGCATGCCACCACGCTGGGCATTGGCCTGCCGGTGTTGGCGGAGCGGGGACTGACCTGGGTGCTTTCGCGGGTGGCTTTCCGTATGGATGACTATCCGCTCTACGGCGACACGGTGCGGGTCTGCACCTATACCAGGGGCTTTGAGCGCCTCTTCGCGCTGCGCCAGTTTGAGCTGTATTCACTGCAAAGCGGACGACGCCTGGGCGTCGCTTCCAGCAAGTGGCTGTTGCTGCGCAGTGACAAGTTCCGTCCCGTGGCGCCGGCCACGGCCTTCCCGCTCCTGGCGGATATCAAGGAGCAACGACCAATCTTCTTTCCCGAGTTGGATAAGTTGCCCGACTGCCCCACTGTCGGTCAACCGCAGGAGCACCGCATCGGCCAATTCCAGATTGACTGGAATATGCATGTCAATAATTCATACTATGCCGTCTATGCACGCGACTGGCTGGCGGCGCAACTGGGCCACTCCGTACGCCTGCTTGATATGCAGATCAATTTCAATGCGGCCTTGTTGTTTGGCGACACGTTGCGCTGTCTGGGTGAGGCCGATGGGCAGCAGTTCCGAGTGGATGGCGTGGCCGCCGATGGCCGCAATGTCTTCCAGGCGGCAGGGCATTTTGAGATGGATGAGGACGTGGCGGCGGGCCAAATGGCTCATGAGTGACAGCGCCGCCAAGGCAACCCGGGAAAGGAACAATCATCATGGCATTTCCTCTCAAGGCTTGCGTATGTTGCGCCGTACTGGCTGCCGCGACCATGGCACAACCCCTGCCAATCTATGTGTCCAGACAGGGCAATGACGCTTGGAATGGCCGGGCGCCGGTGCCCGGCGCCAACAACGCCGGCCCACTGGCGACACTCCCTGCTGCACTTGCTGCGGCCCGACAGCTCCGCGCTGGCGGCGCCGCGCCGGCAGGCATCGTCATCCGCGTTGCGCCCGGCACCTATGTCCTTGACGACGCCCTGCTGCTGAGCAACGAGGACAGTGGCTCGGCCGCCGCGCCGCTGATTATTGAGGGCTCAGGCAGTGGCACTGAACGTCCTGTACTCAGCGCGGGGCGGCGTATCAGTCAATGGCAGGTGGGCACCGACGGTGTGTGGACGACGCAGCTGCCGGAAATTGCCGCCGGCGAATGGCTGCCGCGACAGCTTTTCGCCAACGGTGCGCGGCGTCCTCGCGCACGTTTGCCGCGCGAGGGCTTTTTGCGCACGGCCGGGGCGCTGTGGCAGACCAATAGCAAGGGCGAGTGGGAGATGTCCAAATTCGGTTTTGTCTACGAGGCGGGAGATATCCAGCCGTGGAGCCACCTTGCGCAGGCGGAGATATTGGTTCATCACTCGTGGGAGTCATCCTGGCATTTTGTGAAGGAGCTTGACGAGGAACGGCGGGGG
>JAAZKQ010000539.1 GCA_012799755.1 Lentisphaerota bacterium
GCTGGTGGGGCCTCCGGGTACCGGCAAGACCCTGATTGCCAAAGCGGTGGCCGGAGAGGCCAACGTGCAGTTCCTGTCCATCTCCGGCTCTGACTTTGTCGAGCTGTATGTCGGCGTCGGCGCCAGCCGTGTCCGTGATATGTTTGAAGAGGGCAAGAAGCATGCGCCCTGTCTGATTTTCATTGACGAGATTGACGCTGTTGGCCGTTCTCGTTTCAGCGGCATAGGCGGTGGCCATGACGAGCGCGAACAGACTCTGAATGCGCTGCTGGTGGAGATGGACGGCTTTGAGGCCAATTCGGGGGTGATTGTGCTGGCGGCGACCAACCGCCCGGATGTTCTTGATCCGGCGCTGCTGCGCCCAGGTCGTTTTGACCGCCAGATCGCCATTGATTTGCCGGATTTGCGCGGTCGTTATGACATTCTCTGCATCCACGCCAAGAAGATTGCTTTGGACCCGGCGGCGGATATGCAAGTGATTGCCCGCGGCACACCGGGCTTCAGTGGTGCTGATTTGGCCAACCTGATCAACGAAGCAGCGCTTTTGGCTACGCGCTTGAACAAAGCAACCGTCGGCATGGCCGAATTGGAGGAATCGCGGGATAAAGTGCGCTGGGGCAAAGAACGCCGCAGTCGCAAGATTGATGAGAAGGATCGTCGGATCACGGCTTATCACGAAGCCGGCCATGCGCTGGTGGGCATCCTCTGTGAACACAGTGAGCCTTTGCACAAGGTGACGATCATACCGCGCGGCGTCGCCTATCTGGGGGCGACCATGCAGTTGCCGCAACAGGATCGCTATACCATATCTTGCAGTGAATTGCTTGACGCCATTGCCGTAGCCATGGGCGGGCGGGTGGCAGAAAAACTTATCTTCAACGAGTTGACCAGCGGCGCGTCCATGGACATTCGCCACGCGACTGACATTGCCAAGAAGATGGTTTGCCAGTGGGGCATGAGCGAAAAGATGGGCCCGCTGAATTACATCGGTCGTGAAGAGCATATCTTCTTAGGGCGAGACATCACCCGCAGCGAAGACTACAGCCCAGAAACGGCGCGCGAGATTGATCTGGAAATCCGCCGCTTGGTAGAAGAGAGCGAAGCCCGAGTTACCGATTTGCTGACGGAGCATCGCGACAAACTGGAGTTGTTGGCTGAGACCTTGCTTAGCCGCGAAACCATGCAAGGCTCTGAAGTCTATGAGCTCCTGGACATACCGATGCCTGAAATCAAAAGTCTTGCTGACGATTTGGATGACCTTGAGCCCAATGGAGGCGAAACCGAGAAGCCGACAGAGACCGCTGACGGCAGTGACGACGCGGCGACTGCCGATACGGCAGCCGAGAAGCGCGACAAGGCGCCGGAAGTCTCAACGCCGACGCCGACCGCCGATGCGAATGCTGACGGTTCGGACAAGCCTTCGTAACGGTTGGACATGGATAGATATGACGTTATCATCATTGGCGCGGGCATGTCAGGCTTGTCGGCAGGTCTGCGTCTGAGTTATTACGGCAAGCGGGTGCGGATTTTTGAACGCCACCGCTTGCCGGGCGGGATGAACTCCTACTATCTCCGTTCCGGCGTTGCCTTGGATACAGGCTTGCATGCTCTCACCAATTTCGTGCCGGCGGGGCAGCGTGGCGCACCACTGAACACCCTGTTGCGGCAGCTGCGCCTTCGCCGTGAAAATCTCGACCTCTGTCCGCAAAGCTTTTCCCTCATTGATTTTCCCTTCGGCACGCTGCGTCTGAACAACGACTTTGCGGCCTTTGCGGCGCAGGTCGCGGAGTTGTTTCCGGCAGAGGCGGCGGGCTTCAAGGCCTTGGTGGAGCGCATTCGGGCGACGGATGCGACGTCGCCGTCGGCGCCGCTGCTTTCGACACGGCAGATCGTTAGCCAGTACATTGACTCGCCGCAGCTGCAAGATATGTTGTTCTGTCCGGTCATGTACTATGGCAACGCCCAAGTTGATGACATGGACTTCAATCAGTTCTGCATCATTTTCCAGAGTGTGATACTTGAGGGTTTTGCCCGCCCGCGGCATGGGATGCGGCCTTTTTTGCAGGTGCTGCTCGACCGTTTTGCGGCCCAGGGGGGCGAGTTGTCGCTGGGCGTCGGTGTGCAGGCCATCTCGCGTGATCCTGCCGGCCAGCTGTCGGTGATTACGGATGACGGCGCACGTTATGCGGCGTCCGCGCTGCTATCCAGCGTTGGCGGCTTGGAGACCGCACGGCTTTGCGCAGAGACACCGCCGCCTGAGCTGTCGGCAATGCCGCCGGGAGAGCTGGGCTTCGCTGAGACGCTCTGCCAGCTTGACTGCCATCCGCGTGAACTCGGCTTGGACGCCTGCGTGATTTTCCGCAATACAACGGCGCGCTTCTGTTTTCGCCCGCCTGCCACTGGCATTGATCCTGACAGTCATGTCGTGTGCATGCCGGGCAACTACGTCGGCTGTGAAGACACGGACAGCGCGCGGCTGGTACGGCTGACGCATCTGGCGGCGCCAGGGTGGTGGCATGCCTTGTCTCCTGACGATTACCGCCGTGCGAAGGAAGAATTCATGGCGCAACATGTCGCCATGATGGAAGCCTGGAAGCCTGGCTTCCGGGCTGCGCTGCGTTCCTGTGACATGTTCACGCCCAAGACCATCAGCCGCTACACAGGCCGTATCAATGGGGCGATCTATGGCAGCGCTGAAAAGCTGAGGAGCGGGCGGAGTTCGTGGGACGGCCTTTACCTCTGCGGGACGGATCAGGGTTTCTTGGGCATTGTTGGGGCGATGTTGAGCGGCGTGGCCGTGGTGAACCGCCATCTGCTGGCCTGAGAGTGGGTGAAGCGCCGGCGCGTCGCTTATGAGACACCGCGCCGCGAGGCTGCTATGACAGGTCTGGAGGGCATTCCCACCGGATGATTAGTAGATGTCAGACGTAAGCTGTGCGCAAGGCGCCAACGAAGGAGGCAAGCGAACATGGAACGAGTGATTTCCCATGATTTTCCCCTGGCCTTTGTCCACGAGGGCTCCGTGCTGGGCAATGGTTTCTGCGGCTTGATGCTGTGGGGAGTAGAGCGGACTCTCAACATCACCGTGGGTTGCGCGGCGCTCTGGGATCATCGCGGCGGCATGAGTTGGACGGCCAAGCAGAATCTCGCGGACATTCGCGCAGCCCTTGAGCGGCGTGATGCCGAAGCGATCAAAGCGATCTTTGCCACGGACACCGAGCGGATTGCCGGCCAGCCGGCGCGACCGTCCTTGATTCCCGTCGGACGCTTGGAAATCACCCTGCAGGAAGGCTGTCGCCTTGAGCGCTGTGACATGCAGCTTGGCGATGGCTTGCTGCGGGCAGTGTACAGCCGGAACGGCGTGGAAAACGCCTGCCTCCTGCGTCTGGACATGAGCGACAAGGGGCGTTTTGCCTGTCAGTGCAATGACTTGGAGCGGTTTCGCGTCATCCCCGCCTTCGATTTGACCAAGGGCGCACTGGCGGCCATTTCCTTCACAGCACCGACGACGGTGGCAACGACGGCGGGTTGGACGGGCTTCTTGCAGCCGATGCCCGCCGACGAGCCCTACGCGCTGGTGGTGAAGCACTACTACAATCAATTCAGCGGGTTGTTTGCCCGCGCAGCGGACGTGACGAGCCTGCAAGCCCGCCTGGACGCTCTGAATCACGGCTGGTTCTGGGATGACCTCAGCGCCGCGAATCAGCGTTGGTGGGACGACTACTGGCGGGATGTCCCGCAGCTGTTGCTGGACAACGAGCGCCTGGAAGACCTGTATTACCTCGGCCTGTTCAAATTTGCAGGCATGACGGCGCCCGATGGCGTCGCCGCAGGCTTGCAGGGGCCGTGGATTGAGGATCACGCCTTGCCGCCCTGGTCCGGCGATTATCATTTCAACATCAATGTCCAGATGTGCTACTGGCCGGCTTATCGTGCCAATCGCCTGGAGCATCTGCGGCCCTTGTTTGACCTCGTCTGGTCCTGGCGGGACCAGCTGCGGCGCAACGCCCGGCATTTCGTCGGCATTGACGATGGCTACATGTTGCCTCATGCCGTTGACGACCGCTGCACCTGCATGGGCGCGTTCTGGACCGGCACCATTGATCACGCCTGCGCCGCCTGGATCGCGCAAATGATGTTCGATTATGTGGATTACAGCGGCGACCGGACCTTCCTCCGCGATGTCGCCTTCGATTTCATGCGTGGAACCATGCGCGTCTTTGAGGCTATGCTGGAACGTCGCGATGACGGCCAATTAGTCTTGCCGGTGAGTGTTTCGCCGGAATATCGCGGCGCCGACATGAACGCCTGGGGCGCCAATGCCAGTTTCCAGCTGGCGGCGATTCATCGCCTGGCGATGAATCTGCTCACGGCCGCCGATTGGTTGGGCGAAAAGCCCGCGCCGGCTTGGCTGGAGATTCGTGAAAAGCTGCCGCCGGCGGCCTTGGTAGGAGCCGAAGGCAGGCAGGAGATCGGGCTCTGGGAAGGCTTGGTTCTGGAGGAAAGTCACCGGCACCATTCCCATTTGGCGGCTCTCTGCCCATTCGATACCATTGATGCCGATGCGCCGGAATGGCGGGAGATCGTTGCCCGCAGCCGCCAGCGTTGGATTGAGAAAGGCATGGGGCGCTGGTCGGGCTGGTGCATGACTTGGGCCTCCATGCTCAACAGTCGCTTTAACAATGGCCAGATGGCCGAGCTGATTCTCGAAATCTGGCAGCGGGCTTTTACCAATGCCGGCGGTGGCACTCTGCATGATGCGGCCTTCACCGGCTTCAGCCTCATTGCGAGCAGACCGCAGATCATGCAGATGGATGCCGCCATGGGCGCCGTCACGGCTATCCAGGATATGGTCTTGCATAATCGCCAGGGCGTATTGCATCTGCTGGCGGGTATGCCGCCGCGCTGGCGGCAGCTGCGCTGCACGGATATGCCGACGCCGGGCGGTTTCCGCATCAGCGTGGACTACCGGAAGCGGGGGCCGCTGCGCATCACGGTCAAGGCCACGCGCGATGCGCAGTTGCGCCTGGTCACACATCTGCCCGGGACTTTCCTGGCGCGACTTGACGACGCTGAGCAGTTCAGCGTCAGCGGTCTCATTGAGCAGCCCATGCGCGCCGGTCAGGAACTGCGCATCAGCCGGGATTGATGACGCGTAACAGCGTGCTCCAGTAACCCGAACGGGCCGTCGCTGCCTGGCAGTGGCGGCCCGCAGGCGTTTTTGGAGCCTTGTGCCCAGGGGCGTTCAGAGCTTCATGCCGCCGTCAACGGCGATGTCGGCGCCGTTGATGTAGGCTCCGGCGGGCGATGCCAGCAGGAGCGCGGCGCCCGCGCAGTCCATGGCGCAGCCGAAACGCCTGGCGGGGATGATTGCCCGGAGTTTTTCGACCATGTCCGGATCAGCCAGGACATCCGCGTTGCGATCTGTGTTGATGACACCGGGCGAGATGGAATTGACAGTGATGCCGTCGGCAGCGTAGGCGCGGGCGCAATTCTGGACGAGATTGAATTGAGCGGCCTTGCTGCTGCCGTAGATGGCCAGCCGCGCACCGGGGCGCCACTGGTTGACGCTGCCGATGCTGATGATGCGGCCGAAGCGTCGCTGCTGCATGCCGGGAAGAAATCCTTGCAGCAACAGGAAGGACGAGCGGAGATTGGCGTTGAACTCTTGCGTGAAAGTCTCCGGCTCGAAATCCAGGACGGTCAGATAATGCTGCATGGATGCGTTGAGCACGAGGATGTCAAGGTCTCCGACGCTTTTGATGAGGCCCTTGACGGCCTCGACGTCGCCGATGTCAGCGCAAACGGCCTCGGCCTTGGCGCCGAGGCTGCGAGCTTCGGCGAGCGCCTCGTCGAGTTTGGCGGAGGGCTTGCTGCCGTGGATGATCAGCTCTGCGCCGGCTTCTGCGAAAAGCATGGCAATGGCGCGGCCAATGCCGCGGCTGGAGCCGGTGATCAACGCCCGTTTGCCTTTGAGTGAGAAGAGTTTCTGCAACATGCTTGCACCTTTTTCCTTGTCGAAGATTATTCCAGCTTCATTTCACAGGATTGTTCCCTGCCGGCCGGATTTTTCCAGCTGAGTTTGTATTTTCCGCGAAAACCGCGAAATTGGACTAGGCCATTTGCCCCGGCAGGGATGTTTTTTTCGTTTTTTAACCACGGAATACACGGAATACACGGACGTTTTTGCATAGGGGTGGCTGGCGGGGCATGTCAGGAAGGCGGTTTTTACTCTGGTCGGGCACGGTTATCAATGGGTGGCCGCTTACGACGGAGCGGCCGCCCTCATTGCCGCTCGCAAGCGTGCGGCCACGGAACGCCAAGCTGCGCAAACAGCGGATAGGAAGGGCAACCATACAGGCCATCCCTACACCAAACAGCCCACCCTGAAAATAATCTGCGCTAATCTGCGACATCTGCAGATAAAAAACACCCCGCCTACTCCCAGTCAACAGCAAAAGAGCGGCAGATTTTCAGGCGCTCAACGGCGAACTCCACGCAGCCGTCCTTCTCGGTGAAGGGCACCGCGTTTTCCTCGGGCAAAGACAACACCCGCTTGACCTTGCCGCCAACGCGAACGCGAACCTTGATGTCGCACAAGGTCGGCAGTTCAAAGGCGTCCACCGAATTGATGAGATTGACGTAGTGCCTCTTCTTGTCGGCCACGGTGAATTGCACGATTTCCACCTGCGCGGGCGCCTCGGCGCTGAAGCTCCAACCGCCAAGATCGTCCGTAAGCAAGTTTAGAATCTTGACCAGCACCTCGCCATTGGCGGGACGGTCATACGCCTCAAAGGGCGCCGCCGAATAGACCACGCGGCCCTTGCCGTACTCGGCATAAAGCAGCGACGGATTGTCCACATAGACTCCGGGCGGCTTGGAGTAGATTGATGCAAAGCGCACATTGGGCGCATTGTAGTCAAAGCCGTCACTGGCATCGGGCTTGGGCTCGCCCGTCAGCGCCGGCGCCTGATAGGGCAGCGCGACGGTCGCCAGCACCTTGCCCTTGCCGGCGTTGGGCAGGCGCTGCATCGGCGCCGTGTAGGCCAGCGGGTAGTCGTGGTTGTGCTCAGCGAACAGCGGCTGGCCGGCCGCTGTCGGCACCATGTAGGTCATGCTGCCGCCGAGCACGCCCTCGGGACACACGCCGAGCAGCGTCTCCACCAGCTCGGGATTGACACGGCCGCTCATGTACACCCGACCGCCCTTGGCGACATAATCCGTAACCGTCTTGACCACATCCGCCGGCAGATCGTAGGCGTCGCCCAGCACCAGCACTTTCGCCGCGGTCATTTTCTCGGGTCGCCAATTGCCGAAGACGCCGTAGGGCACATGCGCGCGCTGCAGGTAGCGGGCGGCGCCGACGGCGGCGTCCGGGTGCGGCAGGCTGGAATCATCAATCTTCCCGCCCGGATTGTATTTGGCCTCAAGGTTGAACAGCACGCCGACGTCCTGAACCATCTCGCCTTCCATGTACTTCTCGTACTTGCGGGCCTCGCCGTAGATTTTCCCATAGCGCTCATAGATGCTGGGATCAAGTGTGCCCTTCGGGTCAATGGCGTCAATGAGCAGCGCGGCGCCGTGATGCATGAAGGTCGCCATCACGCTTTGCGCGAGCATATCGTAGGTCTTGGTCGTCGTATGCTCCTTCAAGCCGGGATAGCAACGGGAGGTCATGTACTCGAAGGGCTGGTTGAGCGTCATGTTGTAATACAGCTTGCAAGCGATGGAATGTTGCGAAATGCCGCCGTAGAAATCGCCGCCGCAGTAATCGGAGTTTTCCGCAATGTTGTGATTGACGCCCTGCCGCCAGTGGTGCATCATCGTCGAATACTGATGCTCCACGGAGCAATTCGGATTGCGCGACTTGATCTTCGCCGTCACCATCCGGCAAAAGTCGCCCATCCACTCTTGGCGCTTGGCCTGCAAGGCGCGCCATTCCGGGTCGGTCCAATCACACTGCGTCGGCATGTCGCCGCCATGCTCCTTGCGCCAACGCGCCCGGCAGGCGTCGCAATAGCACACGCGCGTCCAGAAAGTCATGTCCAGGAATATGCCCTCAAAGACAAAGCGGTCGAAAATTTCATCCAGCTGTGTCAGTACAAAATCGCGGTACTCGGCGTTGTTCGGGCAGCACAGTCCATAGCGGCTGCCGCCGAAGTACTGGCCTTGGCCGCGGTCAAAGCGCGTGCTGCGGCCGTTAATGTCGCGCAATCGCCATTCGGGATGCTCGACGTAGGCGACATTGTTGTAGATCAGGCTGTAGTAGGCAATCACGTCCATGCCCGCGCCGTGACAAAGATCGAAGAGCCGCTGCATCTTCCGTGTGCAGTCCGTAAAGCTCGCGTGTGTGCGGCCGCTGGCGCTGTCCCAGTTGCAGTGACCCACATGGGATTGCAGATAGATCATCGCCGACTGCACCTGCGCCGTCTGCAACAACGCAAAGTACTTGTCGGGATCAAATTGGGACAGAAAGACCGGGTCCCAGTCCTCAATGTGCATATCAACCAAATTGCGGCGGTAACTCCGGCGATACCAAGTGGGGTCCGTCATCTCTTTTTCTCCATTTGCTGGGACTTAATGGGGCTCGGCGGCTACAGGTGAAACGTTGAAAAAGGCATACAGGCCATTTACAGCCGAACAAATACGCAGTACAATAACAGTGCTTCGCAGTAAAGAAACCAAGGAAAGCCAACTATGCGCGGGACTTTTCCGGCCCCGCGCCGTCGCCAACCAGCTCCAGCATTTGAAAGGACCAGCCCATGCGCCCGTCATTCCTCAAGCTCAACGCGCCCTACTTGGCAGCCATTGTCATCGAGCCCACGCCCGAACAGGCCATCGCCAACATTCTCAATGGCGAACACGAAGGCGCCGAGGCATTCATGGTTGATATCGCCGCCTGGAACCCCGACCGCCTCACCAAGGAAACCCTCACGCGGGTCTTCCACTGCTGCGGGCGGCCCATGATGCCACTCTGCTACCGCTCGCGAAATCTCGGCGCCGATAAAGTCAACGACGACGAGCGCGCCGAGCTCATGATCCGCTGCATCAAAGCCGGCGCCGCCGCCTGCGATATCATGGGCGATCTCTTCGCGCCGGCGCCGCACGAACTCACCCACGATAAAAAAGCCATCGCCAAGCAGAAAAAACTCGTCAAGCGCATGCATGATCTCGGCGCCGAAGTGCTCATGTCCTCCCATATCTACAACGAATATGTGCCTGGCGACGCCGTGCTCGAACACATGCTCGAAATCCAGAGTCGCGGCGTTGATATCGCCAAAATCGTGGTCAGCGCCAATACCGAAGATGAACTCCTTGAGGCCTTCCGCACCACTGTCCTCTTGAAGAAGTCCCTCAAAGTGCCCTTCGTGCATCTTTGCAATGGCAAGTTCGCCCGCATCCAACGCTACATGGCGCCCGTGCTCGGAGCGACCCTCACCTTCGGCTTCCGCGAATATACCGCCTACGCCACCGGTCCGCAACCCGTCATCCGCAGCGCCCGCGCCGTCCTCGACGAGCTCTCCTGGCATAAGGACTACTGATACGCAATGGAGTGGGGCTGTTTGATCGGACGTATCAGGCGGATCAGGTGGATCGGACGGATCAAGCTGTTTGATCAGGCGGATCAGGCAAATCAGCAGACGGATCAGGCGGATCAGGCGGATCGGACGGATCAAGCTGTTTGATCAGACGGATCAGGCGGATCAGGCGGACTGGGCGGCACAAACAACCGGCGGCGTAAATTGCCGCGCAGCGGCAAGACAGGCCGCCCAAAATCTGCGCTAATCTGCGTAATCTGCGGATAAAACACACCCC
>JAAZKQ010000540.1 GCA_012799755.1 Lentisphaerota bacterium
AAGCCGGTGGCGGGGTCCTGGGTGGTGCGAAATACGCCGTCATCGGTTTGCAGGCGAATGGCGTCGGTGGCCAGAGGCAGCGCGACAGCCGAGTCATTGGCCGGCACCTCTACCTCGACACTGTGGCTGGCCGAGACGCTTTGGACGGTTTTTTCCTGAGCAACGGCCACTGTGGTCATGAGCACGAGGGTGGCCAGAAAGGCGGAAAAAAGATTTTTCATAGTGATGTTACCTCCAGAGCTAAACACCAAGCCCCAGCCGATTCTTGACGGGAGGGGCAATTCTAGCGGCGAAAATTAGCCAATGATTGCTACGACTTCGCCGGCTTCGACGGTGTCGCCCTGGTTGACCGCGATGGCGGTGATGGTGCCATCAACTGTGGCTTTGATTTCCTGCTCCATCTTCATGGCCTCAATGATAACGACGTCGTCACCGCGCTTCACCGCTTGGCCGACGCTGGCTTGGATGCGCAGGACGGTGCCGGGCATGGGCGCGGTAATCTCGGTGCCGCCAGCGGGCGCAGCGGCTGCGGGCGCCGCTGCCGTAGCAGCGGGAGCGGCAGGCTGGGCGGTGGTGACGACGGGCGCGGCGCCAGCGACGCTGGGCATGACGTCAACGTGATAGGCTTTGCCGTTGACGACGACGGTATAAGACGACGGGGTGTTGCTGGCGGCCATGTTTTTTTCTTCCTTTTTAGTGGTTTCTTTTTTCTTCTCATCGGCTACCAACCGGCAGCCCATGGGCCGTGCGCCCTTCAGGAAGGCCAAGCCCTTTTCTTCGCAGGTGGCGACGATGAAGATATTTTCTTCCGTGACGGGCAGTCCGTTTTCTTCGAGCTGTTTGGTGCAGAAGGCCACGCCGAGTTTGGGATTCTTGTCATTGAGCAGACGAGGATCCTCAGTGGTCGGCTCCAAGCCGAGCTGCTGGGCGGCCAGCTTGACGATTTCGGGGTCGGGGGTGGAGGGGGTGCGGCCGAAGTAACCCAAGACCATCTTGCCATAACCGTCGGTGATCTTCTTCCAGGAGCCCTGAGTGACGTTGGCGAAGGCCTGCTGGAAGTAGAACTGGGAGACAGGCGTCACCGAGGTGCCGAAACCGCCGCGTTCGACGACTTCGCGCATGGCCTTGACGACGTCGGGGAAGAGATGCAGGCAGTTGTTGTCGCGCATCATCTGGGTATTGGCGGTGAGGGCGCCGCCGGGCAGGGGCGACAGGGTGACCAGCGGGTTGGTGGCCTTGGCTTCCGGCGGCAGCATGTACTTGCTCATGCACTTTTCAAAGACTTCCTCGGCCTTGAGAATCTTCTCGTAATCAATATCAAGGGTGAAGTTGGTGCCTTTGAAGGCGTGCCACATGCTGAGAATATCAGGCTGGCCGGTGCCGCCGGACATGGGGCGCATGCTCAGGTCAATGATATCAGCGCCGGCTTCGACGGCGGCCATGTAGCAAGCGACCGACATGTCGGCGGTGTCGTGAGTATGCATCTCAATCAGGCAGTCCTTTTTGCCGGCCGCGTCGAGAATTTCGCGGGCGCGTTTGATGGTGGCGCCGACGATGGCGGGCGGGCAGGTGCCGGAGGCGTCCTTGAAGCAAATGCTGTGGAAAGGCAGCTCGTTGGCGAGGATTTTTTCCAAGCAGTCACAGTAGAATTTGGCGCTGTGAGCATAGGTGTCACTTACACCCGGAGGCAAGCCCATGAGGGTGATGACGACCTGGTGCTGCAAGCCGTTGTTGTAAACGCAGCGACCGGAGTATTCCAGGTTGCGCACGTCATTCAAGGCGTCAAAATTGCGAATGGTGGTCACACCGTGCTTTTTGAAGAGTTTGGCGTGCAGGTCAATGATATCGCTGGACTGCGAGCTCAGGCCGACGACATTGATGCCGCGGGCGAGGGTCTGCAAGTTGATGTCGGGACCGACGGTTTTGCGGATCAAGTCCATTGAATCAAAGGCGTCTTCACCGCAATAGAAAAAGGGGCTCTGAAAACGCGCGCCGCCGCCAATCTCCAAGTGGTCAATGCCGGCTTCAACGGCGGCCTCCAGGGCGGGAATGAAGTCGGCAGTGATCACACGAGCGCCGATGACGGATTGGAAACCATCGCGGAATGAGGTGTCCATAAAACGGATTTTTTTCATCACGGTCTTCCTATGGGGTTGTGGGTTGCGTTCTGGAGCGACTTATCTGATTGTGTAATCGGTTGGGGGATTTAGACTGAGGCTTTGCAGCGGACGGCATGCCTCATTTGTCCATGTGGCGCTGGACGGCGGCACTGATGACGGCAACGAGTTCGCCATCATCGCCGGCAGGCTTGGCAGCCTGGGCCTTGGGAGCGGCCTTCTTTGGCTCGGGGTCGGGTAGGAGATAACTGTAACGCGCCGTGATTTTTGAGCTAATGTTGGTGCACCAGACTTGGAGGATAAGGAAAGCGAAAGTTGCGCCCATGCCGGCAACAAGGAGAATGAGGCTGCTGATGATGAGGTCCAGATCGTTAGCGGTCATGGGGGGCGTCCTTTGCTGTTTGTGGGTGGGATTACCTTTGGGAGAAAAAACGTTCCAAATGGCAGAAAAAAAAGTCGCAGGTACTATAAGTCTTACAGGAGCATTCTGCTACTAAATCTGCCCGCTTTTTCAAGAGTTTTTTGTTAGGGACGGACGAACCCATTGCTCTGTTCCTACGGCGCGCCTTCTCAATCGCCATACGCAGGCGCGCGGCCACAGAACGATGGCATCCCGCCATTTTTCTGTGGCCGCAGGTTCGCGTGAGGAAAATAAATCAGCGTTGACATGCAGGCATCTTACTCAGCCCTTGAGTACGGCCAGGGGCGTGAGACGATGCAGAGGTTCGATAAGATCGAGTTCTGCCTCGATTACCTCGTCAATGGGCTTGTAGGCCTGGGGTGCTTCGGACAGGTCGAGATGGCCTTTGGCCTTGCCGTAGCGCCGATATGGCCGCCAGCGTTCATAGACGATGCCGGCCATGGCGGCGTCACATTCCTCCACGCTGAGCTGCACGCAGGCGTTGCGGCTCATTTGCCGGCCGGCGCCATGGGAGCAGCTCATGAATGATTCGGGATTGCCGAGTCCCCGCACAATGTAGCTGGCCGTGCCCATGGAACCGGGGATAATGCCGAGCTCGTCCAGCTTGGCACTGGTGGCGCCTTTACGATGAATAAAGAGCTTTTCACCGAAATGTTCTTCACAGGCCGCGTAGTTGTGATGGATATTGATTTCCTGGACGAAGGAGGTTTCCGGCACGAACTCACAGAGCGTTTCCTTGGCCAGTGCCATCATGCGCCGGCGGTTTTCCAGGGCGTAGCGCAGAGCGAAGAGCATATCACGGTAGTACTCGTGCCCGGCTTGTTCGGTGATGGGCAGGAAGGCCAGTTCGGGATCGGGCAATTGCACGTGATAGCGCGCATTGAGTTTCTTCGCTTTGTGCTGATAATACTCCTCGACGCGTTTGCCGAGGTTACGGCTGCCGGAATGAATCATCAGCCAGATGAAGCCCCGGTCGGACTGCTGCAATTCAATAAAGTGGTTGCCGCCGCCGAGCGTGCCGAGGTTTTTGCGGTCCAGCGCGTTGACAAAGTCTGCGACTTGGCCATTGCGGTCAAGATATTCTTCAAAGCCCTCCCATTGCTGGGGCTGCTTGTGGGACCTGCCTTCGCCGACGGGGATGCGCTCCTTGAGCTTGTCCTGAATTCTGCGGCGCAGGCGCATATCGGCCAGGCGTTCGGCAGGCAGGTCGGTTTGGACGGCGACCATGCCGCCGCCGATGTCAACGCCGACTGCGCTGGGGAGCAGGGCGTCCTTCGCGGCGATGACGCCGCCGATGGGCATGCCATAACCCACGTGACAGTCCGGCATCAGGGCCACGTGATGCCGCAGGGCCGGGTGACGGGCAAGATTTTCCGCTTGCTTCATGGCGCCTGCTTCCACCACTTCGCACCAGCTCTTGATGGGAAGACAGGATGCATCAATTGTCTTTGTCCACTTCATGTTCTCACCTCTATTCTGTATTGGCCGGATTTTTCTTCGGTCATCGTGATGTCAACATCCAGAAAAGCTTTGATGACTTCGCTGTTTGTCTTGCTATGTTGGCTTGGCTTGCAGGTCCGGAAGCTGCCGCCGGCGCCGATGGCCATGGGCAGCAGCAGTTGGTCGGCCAGATAGCTCCAGACCGGCGCGTCCAGGCCAAGGTAGTTGTTGACCATGTTGGCGACGCGTTCGCCGACGGTCTGCCGGCCGAGCGAAAAGTCGCCGCAGACGCTGAATAGCTCCGTGATGTTGGCGTATTCGAGTTCGGCGAAGAGCACATTGCCGGGGCCATGGGCGTCAACCGTCTTGATCTGATCCGTGAAGGGGAAGTCGAAGGCCAAGGCATCGCGACAATAGCGCAATTCATCACGGGGGATTTGCGCATCAACGCCATGACTGACAGTGACGAGACGCGCGTGCCGCAAATCGCCGCGAGAGTGCAACTCGAAGGACTGCCAGATGTCCTGTGGCCTGATCCCAAGGGTGATGCGTCCGCCGCCGGCTGGGTAGAAACCGGCGCGGTCCAGGGTGGCCCACAGTTCCGATCCCATGAGTTTCAGGCAGGGCAGATACACCCGCTCGAAGAAGTCGAAGATGGGGGCATTGGCGGCGTGGGTGCCGCCCTCAATCACGACCGTGGATGGCCCTTCCGCATCCAGCAGACAAAGGATGGCGCATTGCGCGATCAAAATGGCGCTGCCGGCGCTGCCGACGACGAAATGATAGTCGCCCGCGCGGACTTGTCCCGGGGAAAAGCTCAGTTCCTGGGAGTTGAGCTTTGCGCCGCTGATGCTGCCGCCCGTGATCTCGGCAACGGCCTTGACGCAGGCCAGGTGCTGGCGCATGAGACCGGGCTTTCGCCGCTTGGCGCGGATATTGGTCAGTTGCAGCTCTTTGCCGGTCAAGGCCGCCAAGACCATGGCCGTCCGCAGGATTTGCCCGCCGCCTTCACCAAAGCTGCCGTCAATGTGAATCATGGCTTAACCTCATTTTTTAGTTCCACTGTGTCCTTGCTTGTACGTCGTTTTACCTGGCGCCGGAGCCGGAAGGACGCGCTCACCCAGGACACTCGGTCCATCTCGCGAGACAGCATCCTTCCCGGGAAACCGCCGCTTTTGTTTCCCGAACGCCGCCTTGGCGCGGCGTCGGCTCATTGCCGGCGGTCTGGTCAGCAACCGGGCCGCCACCAGTCACTAAAGCAAATGGCATGCCAAGATGGCAGAGAGCATCCTTCTTCACCGTGGAGCCACGTTGTCATTTGCATTTGTCGCCGGCGGCATTAGTGGTAATTATAGAATAATTTCTAGTCAACTCTAAAAAATACTAGTGCTATGAACATCCTCATATCATTGCTTGGTTCAACCCTGGACCGTCAGGGGCGGGGCGACAGCCGCTGGGGCTTCTGGCGGCCGTCGGTGGCCTTGACGATGCAGAACGATCTGCATTTTGACCGCTATCATCTTCTTTTTCAGCCAACCTATCGCGTATTGTGCGAACTGATATGCGAGGACATTCGCAGCTGTTCGCCGGATACGGAGCTAATTCCTGAAGAGCTGCCCTTGGACAATCCCTGGGATTTCGAAGAGGTCTACGCCAAGCTCTACGACTTCAGCCGACGGATGCATTTTTCCCTGGATGATGATGAGTACTATATCCACATTACCACGGGCACACACGTGGCGCAGATTTGCCTGTTCTTGCTCAATGAGTCCCATCATCTGCCGGGAAAGCTGATCCAGAGCCAGCCCACGACTCGACATTCGGCGCGGGGGACTTATACCATCATTGACCTTGATCTCTCCCGCTATGATCTGCTCGCCAAGCGCTTTGCGATTGAACGCGACCACGATTTGGATTTTCTCAAGTCGGGCATTGCCACCCGCAACCGGCGATTCAATGAATTGATTGAGACCATCGAACGCGTGGCGATTCGTTCAACCGAGCCCATCTTGCTGACCGGTCCGACCGGCGCCGGCAAGTCTCATTTGGCCAAGCGCATTTACGAGCTGAAGAAGGCGAACAGCACACTCAGAGGGCCTTTTGTGGACGTCAACTGCGCCACTCTGCGCGGCGACCAGGCGATGAGCGCTCTTTTTGGACATAAGAAAGGCGCCTTCACCGGCGCCATAGCCGATCGGCCCGGGTTGTTGAAGCATGCCGATGGCGGAATACTCTTTCTGGACGAGATTGGCGAGCTGGGCCTGGATGAGCAAGCCATGCTTTTGCGGGCCATTGAGGACAAGCGCTTTTTGCCCTTGGGCGCGGATCAGGAGGATTGCAGCACCTTTCAGCTGATCTGTGGCAGCAACCGCGATTTGCACACTGCCGTAACGCAGGGACGCTTTCGCTTTGATCTCTTGACGCGCATCAACCTGTGGAGCTTCCATTTGCCGGGCCTGGCCGAGCGGCGAGAGGACATTGAGCCCAATCTTGATTACGAGCTGGCGCGTTATACCGAAAAGAGCGGCAAGCTGGTCAGGTTCAACAAGGAGGCGCGGCGGCGTTTTTTGGACTACGCCCTGGACTCCGCCACGCCGTGGCACGGCAATTTCCGCGATTTGAATGCCATGGTGACGCGGATGGCCACCCTGGCTTCCGGTGGGCGCATTGATGAGGCGACCGTGAATGCGGAAGTCACCCGGGCAAGCAGAGTCGCGCGTGTGGATGAGGATGCTGACTTGGTGGCCTTGCTTGGAAGCGACTATGCTGAACGCTATGACCTCTTTGATCTGGCACAGCTGAAGAAGGTCGTCGCGGTATGTCGTGAAACGAAAAACCTGGCGGAGGCCGGCAAGCGACTGTTCGCTGTGTCCCGAAAAAGGAAGGCAACAACCAATGACAGCGACCGCCTGAGCAAGTACCTTTCGCGCTACGGGTTGAATTTTGACGCCATTCGCACCGGCGGCAGGTTGAAGCAGGAACAGCGTCTGTGAATTGAGCCCAGGCGCGGGAGCTACCTCCGAGACAGGGAAGAACGCCTATTCAATCATGGAATGATGTTGTAGAAACGGGCCATGACGGCGGGTGGGGCAGCAGGCTCAGTGTTGTCGGCATTGTCGCTGATTATGAAAGCGCAGCGGAATTCGCTGCAACCGGCAGGGAGGGTAAGCGGGCCGTGGAAGATTGGCGACTGGGCGGTAGGGTTGCTGCCATCCAGAGTGAAATGGATGGGCAGACCGCTGGGGTTGTCAATGCTGACGGCGGTGCCGGCCGGATGGTTTCCCGACGGTGGGTTGATTTTGGTTTGCCAGCAGGCTGCCGGCAGGGTGGAGGTGATGGCGATATCATCAACAAGGACGGCGATGTCACCACTGCCTAGGCGAGAGTCATAAGCGAGCATGATTTTGTCAATGACGAGACCGCAGGCGTTGGATTGGCCGAGGTTGACGCTGACCTTGGTCCATTGGTCAAGGGGGCCCTTGGGCATAGAAACATGGGTGCCGCGGCCGCGGCTGTCCTTGATGCCCATATCGCGCAGAACCATGCCGTTGGTGAAGCGCAGGTCAACGCCGCTGTGAAGACCGCGTTGCGTAAGGGGTTTGATCCAATAGCTGAAAACCGTGTCGGGCATGACGGCGATGGGGCCGCTGTAGATTTGGCAGTAGGCATAGGCGTAGTCCGGACTGTCGGCGACGCCCTGGAGGAGGATGGCGTGGCGACCGGAATGCGCGTCATCACGGGCGACCATGCGGCAGGTAAGGTCGCGGACACGACGCAGCCCGCCACCGGGGGTGGCGATTAGGTCGGCAGTAAAAGGTGGTTGGGCGGCATTTTCGCAGTCACTGTGGAAACGAATAGGGAACGCATCGGCGTTTTCGGGGAGCTTGGGCAGTAGCTGATTGGACATGGCGAAGGCGCGCAGGGGGCTGCCGGCGGGGACTTCGTAGGGGAAGGCGCCCCGGGAAGAGATTGGTGTGAGCATGGCCAGAGATTGCTGTTGGCCGCTGGCGACAACCTTGCCTATGAAGCTGTTGTTGAACAGCGCCGCGCTCAAGTGACAGTGACCATTGTTTACCACGACGGGGCCGGTGAGGCTGTTGAATTGCTCCAGGCGGACGCGTCCCGGGCCGTCCAGTTGAGCCGTGCCATTGCCGGCCCAGAACTGCGAATTGAGGAAGATCGCCTCGCCGACAAAGTCGCTGGTGCTGACGATGGCGGCGATATTCTGGCTGCCGAGGGGCACGAGTTGGGCGAGGGCAAAGCGCAGGCTGGCCTCAGCGGAGTCATTGGCGAGCACGGCGGCGTGCCAGGCCGTATCAATGCCCTGCATGAGAATATCGGCTTGACAGTGGCCGCGGAAGACGATGCCGTCCTTGGCGGCGTAGAGGAAATTGCCGCGCAGAAGCAAGTTGCTGCTGTCACGGATGCTTATCCCTTCGAGGTTGGCGCGTTGAAAGTCAACGCAAGCCAGTATGGTTTCGCGATTGGGCCGTTCAGCGCACGGGAGCGACGTGTGCAGACGGTTGGAGTAGTGGGGATTGAATTGGAGGTCGCGGATTTGCGCGTTATCGGCATTGGCGATGGCGAGCCCGCGGCGAAACACGGCACCGGCGAGATAGTCAATGATCATGCCGGTGGCGTCATGGCTGGCCAAGTCGGCAGCCTGCCAGGCGTTGCCGATAGTAACATCAACCAGCCAACATTGCGGGCCGAGGCTGCGGATGGTCCATGGATAGGGCACAGGGGTGCTGGCCCGCTGCTGGGGATACCAGCAGGTCAGGCCGCGTAGACCAGACTGACGTTGCAGGGACAGGAAGGGCTGGCCGGCTTCGTCGCCTTGGCCGTGATGGATCAGCAAGACCGTGCCGGCGGAGACCGTGTGATGCGGCACGGCAAAAGAGCCGCGCAATTCGACCTGACTGGGAATCAGCAGGTCGCTGCGGAAGGCGTAGAGACCGGCCGGGGCATAGACCACCGCCGGCCGACCAAGGCTGCCGGCGTGGTCGAGAGCGCGTTGGAAGGCCGGGCCGTTGTCTGCCAGGCTGCAGTCGGCGCCGTAATCCGTGACGAGGATCAGCGGCGTATCGGCAGGGAAGCTCACATGGCGATCATGGCCGGGCGGGCAGAGTGGCGGCAAGGGCGGCGTCTGCAGGGCCTCAGGTATCGGCGCAAGAATCCAGTCGGCTTGCGTGGCGAGGTTCTGCACTTGGCTGGACTGCGCGAGATTGCCGCCGAGGACGCGCCAGCGCTTCACATCGGCGCCGAAGTTGAGTTGTGGCTGGTAGCCGTTGGCGTCGCATTGGATCAGCAGGAGTTGACCGACATCGGTCTGGCAGGCGCCGCCGAGAAATTCACAGCGCAAGCAGGAGAGGGTGCCGCTGCCGCTGAGCTGGATAGCGAGGGCCGGGCTGGAGAAACGACAGGAGTGGAATTGGGCGACCGTTGTGAAGCGCTCGCTGCCCTGAACGGCGCGGGTGCGACCGCTGAAATCGCAGTTGTAAGCGGATAGACCGACGCCGTTGAGCTCGTTGAGTTCCAAGGCGGTGTCGCAGTCGCTGATGTCGCAGTAGGCCATCACGGCGTTGGTAGTGCCGCGAGCGCCTTTACGGATGCGCAGGCCGGTGCCCACGCCGTGTATCTGCAAGTTATACATGTACTCCCAGTCGGAACGGCCGATGTCCACGCCGGTGACCCCAAGAGCAGCGAGTGGCGCTTTGCCGGCCTTGTCAACGGCTGCCGGCGTGCCGGGTAGGCCGGAGTCCGCCCATACGGCGAGATCAATGCGGACATTGTCAAGGCGGCCAATGTCGGTAACGCCATCCATTTCGATGCCGGTGTGAAGCGGGCAGATGCGGACATTGCGGATGGTGTGCAGTTCGTTGAAATGATTGCCGATTTTGATGGCGCGGTAGGGGTTGACCAGTGTGCAGTTGATGATGCTCTGGTTGTTGCCGGCTTGCGCTGGCGTGGTGGCGATGGTCCACGGGTAGGGACGGGGTGTATCCAGGCTTTGTTCGGGATACCAGAAGACCAGTTCGCGCAGGCCGCTGCCGCGCTGCAAGCCGAAGGTCGGCGGGCTGGGCTTGTCGGCTTGCTGGTGGCGGATCACGAAGATGGTACCGAATTCGGCCACAGCCGGTCGAGGATTGTCGCCACGCAGGACAACGCCTTCTTTTACCACGACAGGCGAGTTGATTGGGTACTCCGCCGCAGGCAGGAAGAGAGTGCCACCGCCGCGCGTGGCGAGTTCGTCAATAGCTCGTTGCAGAGCCGGGGCCCAGTCGCTGCCGGCAGCGTCTTCAGTCGGGGGCGTGAAAACGGCGTCGGCCACCGGCAGGTCCGATGCGGCAAAACGCGTGGCAACGACTCGGGGCTGGGCGGACAGACTCAGGGCAGTAAGGAATAGGGCACTGAGGACGATTTTCTGCATGGTGGGACTCCTGCATGGGGGTGCAACATGGTGGAAAGCGGTTTTATCCGCTGACTCCTTAATCTATCCGCAGATTACGCAATGTGTTAGCGATTTGTTTCGGGATGGGGGAAAAGCAAAAAGCCGCGGTGGCCGGCCGTGGCTTATGATGTGGTGATAAGGGGGCAGCGCGTGCAAACCGCCATTGTTCAGAGCATGAGTGGCAGTTTGGCAGTACCTGCGCTGACGAATGCCTTGACCATGCATTTGCCGCTGCGCAATTCGCCTTGGTTGTGACTGCCGATATGGCCGTCGGCGTAAGCGCAGTTGGCGCGGTCGCCATGGCGGAGGCCGATGGCGGCGTCTTCGGTGAAGTTGTCGCAGCGGAAGCACCAGAGCCCGCGTCCTTCAAGGCTTGCAGCCCGCAGCGTGACATGACCCCGCAAACGCATCACTTTGCGCCGTAGGCGCTTAACCATGCTTAACCCCAGCCTCCAGGCTGGGGTGGACAGCTCCCCATGAGGCAGTGCCTTGTAAAGGCACTACAGCTGAAAAGACCGCCGGCGCGACCAGTATCATTGAGTGACCGATTACGATTTTTGGCTGAAAAACGGTTTCAGGTATTTGCAAACGGGATTTCCTTCATTAATGTAATGGCTTGTTGCAGACAGAGTGCGGGCGTAGCTCAGTTGGTAGAGCGCCACCTTGCCAAGGTGGTTGTCGACGGTTCGAGTCCGTTCGCCCGCTCCAGATGAAGCCGGAATCCAGGTGGTTCCGGCTTTTTTTTGTTTTCGGTCGGTTATATTTTCCAGCGTTGTCAGCAGCTGCCCTGTCTATGTTTGTGTTGTAATCCACCCCAGATTCGAGGAAATCTCCATGCGGCCCAAGGCGTTATTTGTCCTCAATGCGTCCAGTTACGATTTGATTTACGGCCCTGATGAACGGGCGGCGATTGCCGAGCTCTGCGAGGTGATTGCGCCACCGCAGACGAAGGAGAGTCTGGCGGCGGACCCATCGCCGCTGCGGAAGGTCGAGGTGATCTTTTCCGGCTGGGGGGCGCCGCGTATGGACGAGGCATTTTTGGCGGCGGCGCCGGTCTTGCGAGTGGTGTTTTATGGCGCGGGTTCAGTGAAAGCGATGGTCAGTGAAGCCTTGTGGCAACGTGGAATTGTGGTGACCAGCTCCTGGGGCGCCAATGGCATACCGGTGGCGGAGTTCACGGTGGCGGAGATTGTGTTTTCGCTGAAGCTCGGCTGGTATTATGTCCTGACCGGGAAGCGGGAAGGGCGTCTACCGGCGAAGCGACCGGTGCCGGGAATGTACGGCAGCACAGTCGGGCTGGTATCGCTGGGGATGATTGGTCGCATGGTCGCCGAACGGCTGCGCTCATACGAGGTGAAGGTCATTGCTTACGATCCTTATGTGAAGGCCGAGACAGCGGCGGCGCTCGGAGTCGAGTTGGTCAGTCTTGACGAGGTCTTTGCGCAGGCGGACGTGGTGTCGCTGCACACGCCTTGGCTGAAGGAGACTGAAAAGATGATTCAAGGCCGGCATTTTGCACTGATGAAGCCGGACGCGACCTTTCTCAACACCGCTCGTGGCGCGGTGGTTGACGAGGAAGGAATGATTGAGGTTCTACAGAATCGCCCGGACCTGATGGCGGTGCTGGACGTGACCTATCCGGAGCCGCCGAAACCCGGCTCGCCGCTGTACACGCTGCCGAATGTGGTGCTCACGCCGCACATTGCGGGGTCGCTTAACCAAGAATGCCGGCGCATGGGCCGTTATGCGGTGGAAGAGTGCCGGCGTTATCTGCGTGGCGAGAAGCTGCATTGGCAAGTGACCGAGGCCATGGCGGCGACTTTGGCTTAAGACAGGGCGCCGGACTGCACGACCAGCATTCAACAGAAGCAAGTTATCGTCCACGGGCATGGCCTGCCCGCAATTCAACCCGGCATGACCCCGGCGCATGCAGACCGCAGTGCCCGGGAGCTCCAGCCCAGAAGGAGGTTTCAGCTATGCGTAGAGTCCTACTCAGTATTATCGGCGGCTTCGCTTTGTCATTGGTCGCATCGGCTCAGCAGTCCTTGTTCAGCTTCAATGACGCGAGTCGTCAGCAACTGCGCGAGCATCCCCAGTATGCGAATCTGCTCGCGAGGGCCGATGGCTTTCTCAAGGCCGAGGTGCTGACGGTTGAGACTCTCACGCCCATAGATCGGCGCGACGCACGGAAGGCGATAACGGCCATTCCACACGTGGTCGGCCGACGCTTGGATGATTGGTGCGAAACGCTGGGCTTCGCCTGGATCGGCAGCGGCGACGAGCGCTACGCGCAGAAAGGCGTTGAGTTGCTCTGCGGCACGCTGGCGAATTTTCCGCTTGAACAGCCCTATGTGCTCAAGGGCTTTGCCGGTGGTCGTGGCGATATCATGCGCGGCATCGCCGTTGGCTACGGCTTCTTTGCCGAGGCGATGACGCCTGAGCAGCGCGACCAAGTCGCGACTGCGGCTGAAGCCTATGTCAACAATTTTCTTGATGAGGCGAACAACCCGAAAACCTGGTGGTATAGCGTCCACAATTACAACGGTGTCTGTGGCGGCGCGGCTGGATTGTTGACCCTGGCTTTTGCAGGGTATCCGAGCATTGCGTCGAAACAGGACGAGTGCATTCGCATCATGAAGCATTGGTTTGATGTGAGTATTGACAAAGAAGGCGCCTATGTGGAGGGTGCGGGCTATTCGCAGTACGGCCTGAGTAACAGCCTGCTCTTCGCCTGGCTGCTGCGGGCGCGTGGCGGCGAGGACCTCTTCAAGCACCCGCATGTCCGGCAGTTGCCGCGTTTCTACGCGCAATCCTTGCTGCCGGGCACGAATGTGATGGATGCGCGCAACGACAGCAATTACGGGTCGGTAGACCGCGAATGTCTGTTGCTGGCCTTGGCGAATCGTGATGGTTTGGCGGCTTGGCTGTGGCAGATGTCCGGCAAGGATGCCTATCCCTACTCGGTGATTTTTGGCGACGAGCTGCCGCCGGCTACCGAGCCGACCGGGCTCTTGCCCTTGCATCAGCATTTTCCGGATCGCGGACTTTGCGTGTGGCGCACAGGCTGGTCGGATCGCGACGTGATGTTCAGCACGGAAGCCGGGCCCTACTATCCGGTTACGCATAACCAGGGCGACAAGGGACATTTCACGCTATACGCATACGGCCAGCATTGGGCCGTGGATACCGGCTATGGCAATGATAGTCAATTTGCGGACAGCCGTTGCCACACCCAGGCTCACAACTGTGTGTTGATCAACGGCAAGGGCCAGGCGCGCAGCGGCAGCGGCTATGGCACCAACGGCAAGATTCTGGCCTATCATGGTGATGCTCCCGGCGGCTACGCCTTGGCGGATTGCACCGAAGCCTACCAGAAAAACCATAACGGCCGGGTGCTGGGCGCCGGCGCGGAACTGGCCTTGCGTCATCATCTGTTTGTACGACCCGAGCGGGGCGCACCGGCCTACGCGGTGGTTTTTGACGACATCCGCAAGGACACCGCTGAACATCGCTACACCTGGCAAATGCTGACTTGGAACGATGTGGCGATAGAGGCGCGGCCAAAGGGCGCGCTATTCCAAAATCAGCACCGCCCGGAGGGCAAGAGCTACGTGTGGACGCCCGCCGCCAAACTTGATCCGAGCAAGCCGCTATCACCAGCTGAGGCTGCCACCGTCGGCAGTTGCAGCTGGGAATTTGAGACGGCGGAGGCGGGCGACTGGTATCTGTGGGGGCTTGTGCGCGCCATGGGGGCCAAACCCGGCCAGAGCGATTCCTTCGTGGTGCAAATTGATGAGCAGGCGCCGATAGACTGGCACATGCCGGGCAGTCGCAGCTGGACCTGGGGGCAGGTATCAACGGGCATCGGTGCCGCCAATAGGAAGCCATGGCGAGTCACGCTGCCGGCCGGCAAGCATCGCTTGCGTTTTATGACTCGCGAGCCTGAAGCCGCCCTGAGCATGGTCGCGCTCACGCGTGACGCTGAAGTCCAGTTGCCACTTCTTGGGGGCGACGGCAAATATATCGCCTTGCGTGTGGATGACGCAGCAATCGCCGGCGCCATGGAGCGGCGACCAATTGCCGAGGACGCGGCGGCTTTCTCGCGACTGTTGCTGGCCATTGACGCGGCAACACCCTTGGCGACGCCGGTTGTGGACGCTTTCCGACCGACGGACGGACGCCATCCTGCCTATTATCCCCGTTTCGGTATTGACACGACGGCGGTCAATCCGCTTTTTGTGGCGGTGCTGGTGCCTTTGCCGGGACAGCAGGCCGAGCCGACGGTGGCTTTCGAGCGTAGCGCCGACGCGGTGGAGATCACGGTGAGCTGGCCGACGCATCGCGATGTCATTCGTTGGCAGCCGGCGACGCGTGAGCAGCCAAGCTTGACGAGGAAGTAGTTTTTTATCCGCAGATTACGCTGATTAACGCAGATTATTTTTTTAAGGGGCTGTTTGGCGTCGGGCAGCCCTGTGTGTTTGCCCCCTTTTTATCCGCAGATTCACGCCATCGGAGCTGAGGGGGAGTTTTGTCTCACGTGAAGACGCGAAGGCAGTGTGGGCCGTCTGGTCACTCAGATATGGAATATTGTGGACAGGCTGGACGTCTCATCCTTTTCGCCCCATAACTCCGCCCTCTTAACGGCTGGCCGCTTCACTTTTTCGTAACCGGTCACCCATTGATAACAGTCAGTCCCTGCCGCCTTTGGTTTTCAGCGCCAAGGGCCCCCACCTGCCAACGGGACAAGAGGTGGCACTTTGCGGCGGAACAACGTCAAAACGGCGGTCCGGGACGACGGCTGCCAATGAGTGGTCAATGACCGCACCGTTATGCCCTTGTTTGGGAAAACAGATGGCAAGAGCCGGGGAGTCGGGGCTCATCCAAACTCACAGGAAATGGCGCGAAAATCCTTATGAGAGCTGCGCTGAAATCATGGCAAAGCACAAAATGCTGTTACCCGGCGATTTTTTGCGTGAAAAAAGCCGGTTTTTCGGCTATGTTTCGTGCCGTTCCTTGAAATCATCAGCCCACCCACCCTAGGGGGCCCCCATCCAATGGTACGGGCGCGCGCCCGCGC
>JAAZKQ010000541.1 GCA_012799755.1 Lentisphaerota bacterium
GAGTCCACTGAGTCCACTGAGTCCACCGAAAATAACGTCTTTACGTTTGTAATTGGCATGAAACTTTTGTACACTATCACAGCGGCGGTTCCTCATGCCTAGCGCCCAACCCCAAACAAGGAGTATCCAGTCATGAAAAAGCGGGCTTTTACGCTGATTGAGTTGTTAGTCGTCATTGCCATTATCGCCATTTTGGCGGCAATGCTCTTACCGGCCCTGGCGAAAGCGCGGGAAAAGGCGCGGGCTATTTCCTGTACCTCCAATTTGAAGCAGTTTGGCACGGCCCAGACGATGTATTTTGACGATAACAACGGCCAGTTTCCCATTAATAAACCACACCTTTCCCCCCACCCCGACTATCTGATAACACACGCCACCGGCGCGGTCTATCCCTACATTGGCGATAAGAAGGTCTATCTTTGCCCCTCAGACAATGTGCCCGGCCAGTACTGCACCTACCAGATGAACGTCGTCGTGTCCAATTGGGACACATCCGCCAATCTCTCACAGATACAATTCCCATCCACGACCATTACCTTTGCTGACTGCGCGAAGTGCGTCAAATTCAATTTCCGGGAACTACTCAACGAGATCGTTAGCGACTGGCCCATGCATACCCCGTACACGACTTCAGGTGATTATGGCTTCTGTCCGCCGGTCAACCGGCATAACAACATGGGTAACTTCACCATGGTTGACGGCCACGTCCAAACGATGAAAGTCGAAGCCACCTTTGACTCCGTGAGTCGCATGTCCATGTACACCCCCAGCAACAAGTACTGACAAGCGTTTGGGGACAAAGGGTCTTGGCCTTTACACGCCTTGCGGGGTCATGTCACGCTGCGGGGGCTAAAAGCCCGCAATACGACCGGGAAACAGACGATGGGGGGAGGAGCGGCCTGCGGAACGTCTCTGGAAGCGGTCCGAAGCCGCTTTACTCTAGGCAGGGAACAGACGCCTGGCGCCAATCCACCGGCTACTCTTTGTCCATCCTGCCCGCCGAGGCCATCCTGTTCACTGAGTCCCCTCCCCCCGGCGTCCTCGGAAAATAACGTTTCCACGTTTATACTTGGGACGAAGCCTTTGCACGCCATCCTCGGCGGCGATTCCCATACTTAGCCCCCAATAGGAGAAAAACCATGCGAAAATTACTGTTGTTGGCGGTGTTTGGCCTGAGCTGCCTGGCAACAGGCCAGGAGCTGGTGCGGAATGGCGGTTTCAACCAAGGCAGTCCCGAGTACGGCGGTATACCGCCGGAGTGGACTGCCGAGCCGGCAGGCAGCAGCGGCTGGGGCTATGTCAATGACGACGGCGTCCTCGAGGTTGATACCTTGGCGAATGCGGTCGTCTTCACGGCTGGCCCCGGCGCTGGCCTGCTGGTCCAGCAGATTGCGTGTCAGCCGGACAGCGACTATGTCCTGCGCGCCTCGCTAAAGGCTAATGGCTGTGTGCCTATGGTGGAAGTCGTCACTACGGACGGCAAGGTGCTGGCCAGTCTGAGCGGCGACGCTGATCGGCATGGCTTCTGGAAGCATTTCGACTGCAAATTCGCCAGCGGCAAGAACCGCGAATTGACTGTGCGCCTGACTGGCAGCGTCATGGCGGCGGCCGGCAAATCCGGCATTGACCAGGTCAGCGTGCTGCCGGCGGCAGCGCCGGCGGCTTTGGCTGCTGTTACCGCAGAAACTGCCAAGCCCTTCGTGGCGCCTGGCGAAAACATCGCCCTGAACAAGCCTTATACCCTATCACCGAGGCCGACCTACTCCTATTGCACCGACCCTGATGACAAGGTCCAACTGACTGACGGTGTGTATACCGAAGGCTATTTCTGGACTCAGAAGAGCACGGTCGGCTGGCGCAAGGGCATGCCGATTATCGTTACCATTGACCTGGGGCAGGAGGAGCCGATCAGCGGCGTATCGTGGAACACCGCTGCCGGCGTGGCCGGCGTGACTTGGCCGAACGGACTACATATCTATGTCAGCAGTGACCAGAAAACCTGGTTTTACCAAGGTGATTTGGTGGCGCTAAGCATGCAGGAACGCATGCCGCCGCCGCTGGGGAAATACAGCGTTTTCCGCTATGCGACCGGCGAATTGCAGACTAAGGGTCGGTGGGTGCAGATTCTGCTCTGCCAGGGGCCATACGCATTTTGCGATGAAATCGAGGTGTACCGTGGTCAGGATGCCTGGCTGGCCCAGGCTGCCGGCAGTGCAGCGACTGAATCGCCAAAGGATCATTTCTGGGGACAACAGCTCGTAAACAGCGTTCGCAAACGCTTGCAGAGCGACTTGTTTGCCGCCGAGGAGAATCTGTCCAGTCTGCCCAAGGCGACGCCAGGCCTGGCCGCTGCCGCGGCTCGGATTCCGGCCTTGAAGGCCGGCCTGCGCCAGCTGCCGGCGGTGGATGCGGCCAACTTTACCGCGATCCTGCCTTTGAACGCCGTTCATGAGGCCATTTTGAGTCTGAATGCGGTCAGCTTGCAGGCTGCCGGGTTCACGCAGCCGTTCCTGTGGCGCAACAACCGCTGGGATAATTTGTCCCTGACCGCCATTCCGCCGGTCGCAGCTGCCGAGGTGGCGCCCTTGCGAGTCGAGATGATGCGCGGCGAAGTGCGCGGCGAAACCGTAAACGTGTGCAATCCGACGTCGGCCGCACTGGACTGCACGATTGCGGTCGAAGGCCTCCCGGCGGGCGCGGCTCTGCAGCTCTGCGAAGTGCTGCCGACCGACACCAAGCAGCTCGAACCGATTGCGGCAGCGTTGAAGCCGACTGAATTGGCGGACGGCAGCCTGAAGCTGCGGGTGCCGGCCGGCTGCTCGCGCCAAGTCTGGTTGTCCTTCCGGCGACCGACCTTGGCCGACGGCGTCTACCGGGGCCGCCTGAAAGCTACCGCCGCCGGGCAGCCGGAGTTGTCGGTTGCGGTGACCTTGCGCATCGCCGGGCAATTCCCGGCAGCGCCGACTTTGCATGTCGGCGGCTGGGATTATATCAACGGCGCTGCCAACTATTACAAGGCACCCGGCAATTTGACTGATAACTTGGCGATGATGCGCGATATGTATGTGGACAGCCCGTGGGCAACCAGCGCCGTGATGCCGCAAGGCGCCGCCTTTGACGCCAATGGTCGGCTGACTAATGCCGATAAGCTGAATTTCACCAACTGGGATGCGTGGGTGGAGCGCTGGAGTGGCGCCCGCCAGTACTGCGTGTTCATGTCCGTCGGGGAAAAATTCCATAATGAGGCGATGGGCACGGATCGTTTCAACCGGATGGTCGGCGACTATATGAACGCCTGGGCGAATTATTTGAAGAAGACCGGCATGCGGCCGAACCAGTTGGTGGTGCTGCTGTTGGACGAACCGCACAACAACGATCAGGACCGCATTATCATTGCCTGGGCCAAGGCCATCCGCGCCGCCAATCCCGGCATCGTGATTTTTGAGGACCCCACCTATAGCAAGCCGGAGGCCGGCATGCCGGAAATGTACGAGCTGTGCGATGTCCTCTGCCCGAACACACCGATGATGCTGAACAACGGCGAGCCGTTCAAGCAATTCTATGTGAAGCAGCGCGAGGCCGGCCGCGAATTGTGGCTCTACTCATGCAGCGGCCCGGCTAAGCTGCTCGACCCGGTCACCTACCACCGGGCCCAGAAATGGCGTGCCTTCGAAATCGGCGCCAAGGGCTCGTTCTACTGGGCTTTGGGCTGTGCCGGTGGCCAGGGCGATTCCTGGAATGCGTACACCCAGCCGGGCACGGAATACTCGCCCTACTTCGTGTCGCAGACGACGGTGATGGACGGCAAACACAGCGAAGCTGTCCGCGAGGGCGTGCAAGACTACGAGTACCTGGTCATGTTGCAAAAGCGGCTTGCCCAGTTGAAGAAGGCCGGCAAAGACGGAGCCGCCCTGGCCAAGGCCGAACAGCTGCTGGCAGAGGCGCCAGGACGTGCCCTGGCCAGCGTCCTCCCCGGCAACCTGAATTGGGAGACGCCCAAAGACCGCAGCCTGATGGATCAGGTAAGGATTGAAATCCTGCATGCGCTTGCTGAACTGCAATAAGTACGGAAGGAGCATGGCGCTCAAACGCAGGGGCCCTCATTGTAAGCCGAAAAACGGCCGCTGAGGGCCCGCAATGTCTCGCATCCTATCACAAGATTTCACACATTTGCATAAAAAAAGAAGTCGGGGACAGTTTCGTGTGAGTTTATCACGAAACCCAATTTTGCGGCAGAGCGTTTGCCGGACTTTATGCGCAGCTCTTCGCCTATCGTTTCCTGCCGGGCATGTTCAAATTGCCTCTACTCCTGGAAGACCGACGACGGGAAATATTATCTCCTGACTGAAACTTGGAATAACTTCCATGAACAGAAATGGCAACGCATGATTCAGGAGGCGGAGAAATGCAATCGGATATGAACCATATCACAATTCTGGACGTAAGCGGTCACTCATTGACAACCGCGTTCGAGTATGCGACACAAGCACTCGTTGAAAAGCAAGCTCGGAGAGCTGGCACCATGAGTAACCCCGGGTGGAGCGAAGCGGAACCCGGGGCAAGACATCCCCCCGAAATCAGAACCTTGGAAAGGCGACACATGAATCAGCGCCAACCATGCGGCTCTAAAACAAAGAAAAGGCCTTGGATTGTGTGTCTTCATTTGCTACTACGTGTCCACGTTGCGATAGTGTCGCCCCCACGGGGCTCTGACCTTGAGGGGTGGTGCCACCCCAGCCTGAAGGCTGGGGTTAAGCATGGTTAAGCGCCTACGGCGCAAAGTTGTCCATTAAATGACATCATGTTGACGCCGTGGGCTGAAAACCTGCTGCATGACTGAGAGAAGACGTGTTTGATACAGCTAACCGGGGCGGCAAATATCAATGAGTGACCGCTTACTTCTGGACAAAGGGACCTTTAACAAATGAAATGGACTTATCTTTGGCTTGGCTCTATCATTTTGTTCATCGTTTCAGTGATCGTGATAATTCTTCTGAAGGTGCTTCTATTAACCAATTTACCGATTGCATACTGGTGGGTTCCGGCGGCCTCTTCCTTACTATTTTTTACTTCTATGAAGCAATCAGCAGCGGAGTGGGCGGCCGCTCTCCGACATTCTTACCGCGATTTTCTGGAATATGACAAAACATTTCAGCGTGTTAGCACATTCGATTATCCATCAAACTATGTTCAGGCCATTGATCGCGCTTCCAAAGACCTGACTAACGCCGGGATGATGGTCATCGGCGATTTCAGTTCACCACCAGATGAGGCGGGAAACTTGGGGAAAAAGATTTTCGTTCGCATTCTCCGTTCCCCTGACAGTATGGTCTGGGCGGAGGTGAAACGCATACGTCCGACTTTGCTGCTTCGCTGGGCAGCGACTCTTTGCGGATTAAGGAACAATTTTCAGACAATAACAGAGGTGTTCATTTATTTTAGATACGGCAATGTTCTGATTGTTAGCAATGCAAAAATGTCTTCTCCCAGACCGATTCCAGGTATTCAAAGGGAAGAACGCCCCAAACAATCTCCTCACGAACTGCTACAAACGGCCATGGAATGGAAACTAATGATCGAAAACAATGGCGAAAATCCAGCCAAATGTTTGGATTTAGAGTCTTTTCAGAAATCCTCGTATGCCACGGAAATATATCTTCAATCCAAAGTTGGAGGCTTTGAGTTTCCGTCAGCAAAAACATGGAAACGAGAGGGATTCAGTGATTCCGCCATCGAAAAATATCGCAAAATTTGCTTGGATTTTTTGCCTGCCTCTGAAGAAAACACGGCAGACACTGCGGCTGCCTCTGACGCGCCGGAAGCGGGGGAGGACAAGGCGTGAAAATCAATTGGGAAAAAATGCTGGAAAGTCTCATTAAGAAGTCCACCAAGGTACAAACCACAGCCAAGCTGTTTCAAGATAATATGAGTAGCGCCTTGGGGGTTTTCTCCTTGACTCTGCTGTTAATGCAAGTCCCGTGGATACTTTATGTGCTTGAATCGTTTTGGAAGCCAAAAGGCGTCTTCGCACTTCAACTCTTGGGCATTGCGACGCCGACCATTATTTTCTGCGTGGCAGTAGTGGTAATGATTGTTTTTGCTTATGGTCAAGGCATGTTTTTTTCCATTCTCGCCAAAGAACGTGGTGAATCTTGCTCAAGGTGGAACGAAATCGCCATCAGCATGCCGATTCTCCGCTATTGGATACTTTGGCGTCTGCTTTCCAAAAACGCCCGGATTCCGGTGCTGCTGCTGATTGGCGGCGCAATGATGTTCTGGGTGTTTGCAGTATTTGTCGGCCCATTGAGTCCGTGGGTGCAGGTGTCGCTTGTCATCAGCGTCAGCGCCTGGCTGGTGATTGCCCAAAGATTGTCTCATGGCGTGGTCAAGCGTTCGCAGCGGATATGGGGTATGGCGCTTCTTCTCTTGTTTGCGGTGTCCGCTGTGGCTGGATACGTTACGTTTTACTGGACGAAAATGGAAGTCGAAGCGGAAATGCTCACGCTGCAATCGGATGGAATTCCTACTAGCCGCGAAGAATTGAAACGGTATTTTTATCAGTGCAGAACTCCGAGCGCGGAATTCAGAAAACTTGTAGACCGCATGGACGATTATAACATAAAAAAAGGTTCAAACTGCTTGGTGACCGCTATCGGGTACTATAAACTTCCGGAGAGCAAGCGGAAGGAACTCAAGGCCTATCTTGTCAGTGAACTCTGTCGTGAAGACTTTAAAAATATTGATGCTTTAATCGAATCCGGCGAAAGTCTGAAATACGAGATTTACCTGTCGGATGATGGATTATCTGTTCGAAGCTCAAATGCCGCATCTGGATTATTACCGTACTATTATGCGTTATTTCAGCTCGAAAATCGTCGTCGCGCTGGAAGAGAAAAATCCGGCGGAAGCCATGCGGCTTTTCCGCTTGGCAAACGAAATGCA
>JAAZKQ010000542.1 GCA_012799755.1 Lentisphaerota bacterium
ATAGCAAACATGAAGGATGATTTCCATTGCAAGGCAACAGAAAACGGCCAATTATCAATCGGTGACCGTTTACCGCAGGGGTAAGCGGTCACTCTTTGGTGTGGCCGGTCCCAGGGGATGCCTGAGACCGCTTGGACTCATTGGCAACGCGCTGGGGCGAGGACTCACGACTCATAAGACATGGTCCCATGGATTGGACAATCAGGACGCCCGGGACTGCGGGGAATGACACATTGGACTCAGGGGACTGGTTGGCCGACGCCGGGGACTCCTGGAGGCCCCTCCTGCGCGTAAGACAAGCAATCTGCGGGAATCTGCGCCAATCTGCGTAATCTGCGGATAAAAAATGTCTGTTATCAATCGGTAACCGGTTGCCGGCAGGCCAAAATTTGTCAGTTTTCATCTTCGCAAGAGTGAATGAATACGCCTATATTGGCATCGCTCAAAGCCAACTAGCAACCAAGAGAGAATGCATTATGGCGCAACGGCCGAACATCCTGTTGTTTTTCACGGACGATCAACGTTTTGACACCATCCGGGCGCTGGGCAACGACCAGATCCTCACGCCGCATTTGGATGCGCTAGTGGCGCGCGGCACGGCCTTTACGCACAATTTCATCCCTGGCGGCACCTGTGGCGCGGTGTGCATGCCCAGCCGGGCGATGCTTCATAGCGGCCGCACGCTCTTTCATCTCGACCGTGAGGGGCAGGGCATTCCTCCTGAGCACATTACCCTTGGCGAGTGCCTGCGCCAGGCCGGCTACGAAACCTACGGCACCGGCAAATGGCACAATGGCACGGCGGCCTTCGCTCGCAGTTTCGGCGCCGGCGATGAAATCTTTTTCGGCGGCATGGACGACCATTGGAATGTCCCGGCCTACCACTACGATCCCAGCGGTCGCTACGAACAGGTCTGTCCCTATACGCCGGACCCATTCCAGAGCAACGCGCTTAAATATCGCCGCTGTGATCACATCAGCGCCGGCAGGCACTCGACGGACCTTTTTGCGGACAGCGCCCTGCGCTTCCTGGCCAGCCATGATCCAACCCGGCCCTTCTTCCTCTACGTGTCGCTGATGGCGCCGCACGATCCGCGCACCATGCCGGAACAGTATCGCAAACTCTACGAGCCCGAGCACATCGCCCTGCCGGCAAATTTCCTTCCTGAGCATCCGATAGACACAGGCGCCTTGCGTGTTCGCGACGAGATGCTGGCGACCTTCCCGCGTGATCCGGCGGAGATTCGCCGGCATATTGCCGAGTATTACGCCATGATCAGCCATCTTGATGACGCCTTCGGGAGGATCATGGCGGCCTTGCAGGCGCGGGGCGAGTTGGACAACACCATTGTCGTTTTTGCCGGTGATAATGGTCTGGCATTGGGCCAGCATGGACTCATGGGCAAGCAGAACGTCTATGAGCACAGCGTCCGCGTGCCGCTGATTTTTGCCGGGCCGGGCATTGCCGCCGGCGAACGCCGCGGCGGTTTCAGCTATCTGCTGGATGTCTATCCGACGTTGTGTGATCTGGCGGGCGTGCCGGTGCCGGCGTCAGTGGAGGGACACAGCCTTCTTCCCATGCTGCGGGATTCGCGGGTGTCGCTGCGGGACAGTCTCTATCTCGCCTATGCCAATAGTATTCGCGGCCTGCGTACTTGCAGCCATAAAATCATTGAATATGCTTGCGGGGCAACGCAACTTTTTGACTTGGTGGCCGATCCACTGGAGCGGGAGAATCTGGCGGCACTGCCCGAGCATGCGGCGCTGCTGGGCGAGCTCCGGGCGCAGCTGTGCGCTCAGGCCGACGCCTGGGATGACGCCAAGCATCCTGTCGGCAAGGCTTTTTGGACACGCCGCCAGGATGACTTGGGCAGAAAATGAACCGAATAACAAGGGGGGATGTCTTTCATGGCCTTTTTTCTCTATCAGCATTTCAGCCTGACGGCGCTTGCGGAAAAATTCCAGCGTTTACGGTGTGAGGGGGCGTACTTTGGGCCGCCAGAGCCTCAGCCCTTCCGGTCTACAGACATTTTTGTGCCTGAGAAAGTGGTGGTGCCGACCTACGGCATGCGCATTTGGCTGACCCAATATCTGGCGCAGCAGTCAGCCGTAGTCGCCAATATTGACTTCCCTTATCCGCGCAACTTCATCGCCGAGGTACTCAAGCAGCACTTTGCCGGGCGGGCGGATTTTCGGCCGGAGCTGTTCACCGTCGAAGTCCTGGCTTGGCGCATCATGAAGATCATGGACGTGGCAAGAGCCACGGAGGACGCGGAAGCCCTGGCGACCTTGACGGCCTACTTGCGGCAGGACGAGGAGCGACCGGAACTGCGGCAATACGAATTGGCGCTGCGCATCGCCGGCCTTTTCGATCAGTACATGATCTATCGGGCTGAGGAACTTGTCGGCTGGCGGACGGCCTTGCCGGCTGAAGACCCCGAGCGCTGGCAGGCCGCGCTGTGGCGGAAACTCCTGACGGA
>JAAZKQ010000543.1 GCA_012799755.1 Lentisphaerota bacterium
GGCGAAGTGGCCTGTTCGGCTGTTGCCGCCGACGGCAAATTCTACTTTGCCAACAGCGGCGCTCTGGCTGCGGCTTTCGCCGCCGATAGCGGCGAGATACTCTGGCGCAATGACAACGTGCCCATGCCCGATGTGGCCTCGCCGGCGGTCGCCGCCGGCGTCATGTACCTTTTCACCAGCGGCGGCAGCGTTATTGGCCTTGACGCCACGAACGGCGAGGAGCTTTACGAAGAGAATTTCGACAACGGCTTCTATTCGTCGCCGGTATGTGTTGATGGCCGGATCGTCGCGGTGAATTTGGACGGTTTGCTGCTGGTGATCGAGCCGTCACGGGACAATTTCAAGGCCGTGGCGCGCTATGAAATTGGCAAGAAGGTCTTGGCGACGCCGGCCATTGCGCAGCGGCGGCTGATCATCCGCTGTCAGGACAACGAGCTCATTTGCCTGGAGGCCGCCAATGATCCATGAGCTCCTGCCGACCTTGAATGCTCTGCAGCGCGAGCACGGCTATCTGCCACTGGCCGAACTGCAACGCTATGCGAGCAACAGCGGCTTGAACATGGCGCGGATTTCCGCCGTGGCGACCTTCTATTCGCGCTTTCGCTTGCAAGCGCAGGGGCGACACCACATCAAGGTCTGCGTCGGCGCGGCCTGTCATGTCAAGGGCGCCGACAGAGTCTACGATGCCTTTCGTCGTGCCTTGGGTATTACGGGCACGGAGGACACGGATGCCGAGCGGCTCTTCACGGTTGGCACCGTTGCCTGTCTGGGCTGCTGCATGCTGGCGGTGGCCGTGCAGATTGACCAGCACATCTACGGCTGGGTTGAGCCCGCCGATGCCGAGCAGATCATTCGCGATTTCCTCAGCGAGCAGGCGCGTCCGCCTCGTGCTATCGTGACGGCGGCGCCGGCGGCGGACAGTGCGGAGATTCGACTCTGCCGTTGTTCGTCCTGTCGGGCTTCGGGCGCCGACGCCGTGTGGCAGGCTCTTGCTGAGGACATTGCAGCGCACAGCCTGCCGGTGCGCCTCAAGGAAGTCAGTTGCACGGGCCAGTCTTATTCGGCAGTGCGGCTGACGCTTGTCAACGCGGGGCTGACCTTCCATTACCAGCGGGTAAAGCCGGCGGAGGTCCCCGCCATACTTCACAGCCATTTCAGTCCCGATGGCCTGCTGGCCAAGTGGCGTTGGCGGGCTCATGGCGCCATTGATGCGATCTACCGTCGTGGCCGCTGTCCTTGTCAGGAAAGCACATCCGACGCCTTCGCCGAAAAACAGTGCCGCATCGTCACCGAGGGCAGCGCGGAGCATACGCCGACCGACCTGGCCGAATACCGCCGCCACGGCGGTTTTGAAGCCTATCTGCGTTGCTTGCGGCAATCGCCCCTGGAGCTGATTGAGTGTCTGGAGCAATCCGGCCTGCGCGGTCGCGGCGGCGGCGGTTTTCCGACCGGCAAAAAGTGGCGCTTGGCGTACGACGCGCCGGGCGACTGCAAGGTGCTCATCTGCAATGCCGATGAGGGCGATCCCGGGGCCTTCATGGATCGCATGCTGCTGGAGTCATTCCCTTACCGGGTCATTGAGGGCATGCTCATCGCCGCCGCAGTCTTGTCGGCGAAAGTGGCGATTGTTTACATCCGCGAGGAGTACGCCCTGGCCATTCACATTCTGGAAAAGGCCATTGCCGGCTGCGAAGCCGACGGCCTTTTCCGCCTGCTGGGCGACGACTTTCAGTTCAGGCTGTTTACGGGCGCCGGCGCCTTCGTCTGCGGTGAGGAGACGGCGCTGCTGGCGTCCATTGAGGGTTTTCCAGGCATCCCACGCGCGCGGCCGCCATTTCCCACCCATGCGGGCCTTAACGGCCTGCCCACGCTGATCAACAACGTGGAGACCTTCGCTTGCGTGCCGTGGATTATGCGGCATGGCCCGGCAGCCTTTGCCGCCCTGGGTACACGTCATTCCGCCGGCAGCAAGACCTTCGCGCTGGCCGGCAAAGTCCAGCGCGGCGGGCTCATTGAAGTGCCCATGGGCATTTCTTTGCGGGAGCTGGTTTTCGAGCTTGGGGGCGGCGTTGCCGAAGGCCATCACTTCAAGGCCGTGCTTATTGGCGGCCCTTCGGGCGGCTGTCTGCCCGAGGCGCTGCTTGACTTGCCGGTGGACTACGAGGCGCTTACTCAGGCCGGCGCCATCATGGGGTCGGGTGGGCTGGTCGTCCTTGATGAACGGGATTGCATGGTTGATATCGCTGCCTACTTTCTCCGTTTCGTGCGCGACGAATCTTGTGGTAAATGTACCTTTTGCCGCGAGGGCCTGAGTCAGCTCTGCGACATGGTGGAGGAACTGACCCGAAGGAGCGACGCTACGCGCACGGAAACTTTTCTCGCCGAAATCCAGGCCTTGGCCGAAGATATCCAGCGCGGTGCGCTCTGCGGTCTTGGGCGCACGGCGCCCAATGTGGTGCTGACGGCGTTGCGCTACTTCCGCGCTGAGTTTATCGCGCACTTGGACGGTCGCTGTCCTGCGGGTAAATGCGTGGAGCTCACGCAGTTCGAGATTGGTGACAAGTGCATCGGCTGCACCAAATGCGCGCAGCACTGCGCGGCTGAGGCCATTGCTTTCACACCTTTGGCAAAGCACGCCATTGACCAGGAGCGCTGTGTGAGGTGCGGCGTCTGCCGGGACATCTGCCCGCAGCACGCCATCACCGTGCGTACGACGGCGGCTGACGCAGCAGCGGCGACGCCTGTGCCGGCTGAGCCAGTCGAGGCGTCTTTGCCACCGTTGGCACCGGCGAATATATCGCCGGACGTGATTGCGCTTGATGGTCGCGAACTGCCCTTTGTGGCCGGCGCGACGCTTTTACAGCATGCCTTGCAGGCCGGCGTGTCGCTGCCGACCTTGTGCCATCATGAGGCGTGCCAGCCGCAGGCGCGCTGCATGGTCTGCGCGGTGTACGACGTGCAGCTTGGGCGTTTTGTGCCGGCCTGTGAAACCAAAGCCCTTGCCGGCCATGCCTATGAGAGCGACAGCGAGCGGGTGACGCGCTTCCGCCGCCGAGCGCTGGAGTTGCTGCTGAATCGTCATGATTTCCGCTGCGGCAGCTGTGCCAAACGGCAGACTTGCGTGCTGCTGGCGCTGATCAGGCGCTATGGCGCCAAGAAACGCCGTCGGCCGCCGTTGTCCGGCGAGCGCCTGGTACTGGCCAGTGGACTGGTGATAGAGCCGGACAAATGCGTACGCTGCGCTCGCTGTGTTGGCCTGGCCGCGCAGTTGGGGCTGCCCATGGGGTTCCAACAACGCGGCCGGCGTATGCATGTCGCCGCCGCTCTCGGTCTCAGCTGGGATGACGCGCTACGCGACGTGGCTGCTGCGCAGGCGCTGGCGGCTATCTGCCCGGTTGGCGCGCTGCATCTGGCGACAGGCGCCGGAAAGGACGGTGCTGAATGATCAGCAACTCGTTTGGCTGCAAGAGCTTGGTGGCGCTGCGTGGCGTGTGGCGATTTGCCCTTTGGTTCTGTCTGCTGTTGTCGTCCTGTCGGCGGGCGGGAGAGGCGGGCGGGGCGGCTGACGACGCCGCGCGTATGCAGGTGCGGAGTATGCAGACCGGCCAGGTGTTGGCGCCGCCGGCGCTGATCGCCGGCGAAGTCGTCGCCGGGACAGCAGATGGTCGAGTGTTTTGCATGCGCGGCGAAGGCAGCTATTGCAAGCTGAGCGACTGCGCCATGACCAGCGCGGTGCGTTGCTTTGGCGAGCGCTTTTATGTCGGCGACGACGACGGCGTTTTGCACTGTTATGATGCGAAAGGCGAGATCCACTGGCGCTTCAAGACAGACGGGAAGATCACCGGCGCAGTGGTGGCTTGGCGCGACTTGATCATTGTCGGCTCCTACGATCAAGTTCTTTATGCACTGACAGCGGCGGATGGCGGTCTGCGCTGGCGTTGCGAGACCAAGGGCTTCATTCACGGCAGCGCGGCCATAGATGACGAGCAGGGCTGGATTTTCCTCGGCAATTGCGATGGCGTTCTGCGCAAGATCAGCGCCACAGATGGCAGCGTTCTTGCGGAGATTGACTTGGAATCGCCCATTCCCGCCAGCGTGGTCTATGCCGATGGTCGCTGTTACCTGCTTACCCACCAAGGCGATCTGCTCTGCGTGGATGGCGCCGGCATGGGCATCCGCTGGCGCAGCGCCACCGGCGACGCCGCGACCTCGTCACCACTGCTGCTTAAGGACGCCGTACTGACCTGTTCGTCCGCCGGCGAAGTCGCGGTTTTTGACCGCGAAAATGGTACCTTGTTGAAGCGCCTGTCGGCGGAGCTGCGGCTGGCGCCGCTGGCGGCATTCAGCGCCGACATCGCTTGCGGCCTGAGCAAGCGCGGCATGCTCTATCTCTTCCCGGCGGCGAGGGGCTACGACCCGCTGCCGCTGAAAGACTGCCAGTGCGACGTGGAGAATGCGCCAGTCGCCGACGCCGGCGTAATTGCTTTCGCCGACGATCTTGGTGGCGTCTGGCGACTGGAATTGCCACCGGCATTCGTGCGTACGGTTTTGGCCGGCGCCGGAGCTTTATAGATCCCTTAGCCAAAGGTGGATGACCTCATGTCAGTCCAAGTCAGGCATTTAGCCAAAGTTTTCAAGCATGCCGGCGGTGACGTGCAGCTGTTTCGCGACCTGAGTTTTGACGTTCCTGCCGGTGGCAGCGTCGCCCTGGTCGGGCCTTCCGGCAGCGGCAAGACCACGCTGCTGCGCCTGATAGCCGCGCTGGAAAGGCCCGACGCGGGCAGCATTGTCGTCAATGGCCAGGACGTCGTTGCCTTGAGCGGCGAGGATGCCCGGCGCTTCCGCCGGCAGAACATCGGTTTTGTTTACCAGGAACACCGGCTGCTGCCGCAGCTCACCGCGCTGGAGAATGTGTTGTTGCCGACCTTGGCTGAGAAAACGACGCGCAATGCCGGCGAGTATCGCGATGATGCCCGCCGTCTGCTTGCCGCCGTCGGGATGTCCCAGCGGGAGACGTTTTTTCCGGACGAGATGTCCGGCGGCGAATGTCAGCGGGTGGCGTTGGCGCGCGCACTTATCCTGCGGCCGACATTGTTGCTGGCCGATGAGCCGACCGGCCAGCTTGACGCGGCGCGCGTCGAGCAGCTCCTGGCGCTGTTTCAGCAGATCAATCGTACTGAGGGCGTGACTATCCTCATGGCCACTCACAGTCGCCAAGCCATGACGTTTATGAAAGAACACGTCGTTCTCCGCCAAGACGATGGTGGAAAATAACAACAGTCCGGTGGATTCGTTTCGCAATGTGAATGACTTTTATGAGGCTTTTCATGCGGTAATGTGCGGAATCTGGTGATAGAAAGAGAGAGTTGACACTGTGGTTGTATTGGTCAGGCAGCCGGTAGTGCCCCCACGGGGCACCTCTTTTGGGGTGTGTCTGTCCCCAGGCTAAAGCCTGGGGTTAAGCATGGTTAAGCGCCTACGGCGCAAAGTCGTGCATGCATGATTGATAAGAAGTCCATGATGTGAATCGGCAATCGGCAATATGGGTGGCTGCAAGCGATATTTGACAGTGTACAGCGGAATGTGACTACCATGTAAACAACGGATAAAGCTCCCGCTCTTGGCCCCGGTTATTGATGCTCAGTGTCTTGTGATTGTCGCGAAGCGA
>JAAZKQ010000544.1 GCA_012799755.1 Lentisphaerota bacterium
ACGACGGGGAAAGTCCGGTCTTCAGTGAAGCCCCACTCATTGGTCGAGCCGACCTGGGCGATGAGTTTCGCCCGGTCAGCCTTGAACAGCGCACTCTGCGTCAAGCCGGGAAAGGGCCGGAAGGTCGCTTCGCCGTCGAGGTAGTCAGTTTCCAGCCCGGTTCCCCGGTCATTGACTTGATAACTGGGAAAGGGCCCGCCGATCAGCCAATCGGCGATCCAGCCCTGTTGCGTGGTTTCAGCGGCAATCACTGGCAGCGCCGTCGTGGCGATGATGGCAGTCAACAGCTTCATAGGTTGTCCTTTTCTCACGGATTGAAGATACCGCTGGTTGCCGACTGGCTCTTCGGTGCGAACGAACCGGGATCAACGACGAAGATCGTATCCACGCCGACGCCGCGGATTTTGCCGACATGCCCGTCGCAATACGCCACATTGAAATAACCGCCATGGATCACCAAAAAGCCCTCGTGTGCGCCATTGTCGGGATTCGAGGTCAGCCGCCAGTAAGGCGCGCCAAAGTGCCACCATGAGTTCGCGCTGTCGCCCAACAGGACTTTTTTGGAGGGGTTGTGGAGCTGCTTGGCGTAGTCATTCGTATAAGACCAACCGCAATCGTCGGGCCCGGCACTGCCAGCCATCACCAATGCGTACTTTCCATTCTTGGCCTGCGGGCCGGAAGGGCAACGGTAAACGCCGAGCGGATGCCAGAGGTTGACAGAAGACCTCTGCCACGGCAACAGTTGAGTCGCGTCCAGGCGATCCGCCCACGGCAGATTGGCATAGCCGGCCCTCAGACCGTTCTTGACCATGCATTCGTATTCATCCGTGTACATAATGCAGGCGGTCACAATCTGCTTCAGGTTGGACGTGCAGGATATCTGCCGGGCCTTCTCCCGCGCTTTGGCCAATGCCGGCAGCAGCATGGCCGCCAGAATCGCGATGATCGCAATGACCACCAAAAGTTCGATCAGTGTGAATGACCTCGACGGCGCTGTTCTCTTCATCATCCTCGACCTCCGTTGCTTGTTCAGTGTGAATAACTTGGATGGTGCTGTTCTCTTCTTCATCATCGGCCTCCGTTGCTTGTCGCGTACGTGGAGAAACTATTTTTTTCCGGCAAACTCCGCAGCAACTCCGACACCCGGTTCTGAGGAACGAACTCGGTGGGAATTTCAACCCGTACTCTCCTGGCGGACGGACGCTCGATTTGTCCGACTAGAACGTCCACCATCTTTCCAATCCAGCGCCGGAAAGGCAGATGGATCACGCCATCCAGCGCCGGAGCAGGCCGCGGCAACATGTTGAATTCGACGATGCGGGGCTGGTAGTCGGGAGGAAACCAGGCGGTTTTATCCAGTCCCTGATTTCCCTGAACCAAGATTCCGTCCGGCCGGTCCAGTAGAACCCGTTCCATGAACTCTTCGTGCGTGTTGGTCGCGAGGTTCCAACGGTAAGTTTCCAGTTTACAGGCGAACTCTCCGGCCAGGCTCGCCAACTGCTCCTGCGTCCGGTCGAAATAGCCGGTCAGACAAAGCACGCGGCGGCATCCCTGCGCCTCCAGATGACGGATGGCGTCTCGCATTCCGGGCCGCAGGTCGAAACAGACGCTGTCCAGATTGATCTCGGGGTGATTCTCCGTCAGCAGGATTGGGCAGGAGGAGTTTTCCAAGCTCCTGAAAAAATCATCGTCGGAATCGGCTGAAAGCGTGTAGATGATGCCGTCAATCTGATAATTGAGCATATTGGCCAGCGCGTCACGTTCCCGCTTGCGGTCGAAGCGGGTGACGGCGATGAACAGCCGGTAGCCGCGCTTCTCCACCTCGTCCATAACCGCTTCGGCAAACATGCCGCCAACCGGGTCGGCGATGCCGCCCATCAGCAGGCCAATGGTGTTGGTCTTCCCCCTACGGAGCGCCTGCGCCAAGGTATTCGGCCGGTAGTGAAGTGTCTTGATCACCTCGTCAATCCGCTGTTTCGTGCTCTCCGAGAGCCAGGCATTTTTATTGCCACTCAGGTACATGGAAACCAGCGAACGCGACACGCCGGCACGTTCCGCCACATCTTTTGCCGTCACCCGGCCGAAGGGTTTGGAGCTAGGCTTCGTCATCTCTCATTTCCACCATATGATACGATTCATATGTCACGATTCATATGCCGCTTTTGATTATACTGGAAAGGGACGAGAAAATCAAGAGGAAAAATAAAAAAAATACAGCCGGCATAAGCGGTCACCGATTGATAATTGGCTGTTTTCTGTTGCCTTGCAATGGATGCTTACCCAGGGCGGCGCGCGCTTTCTGCGCTTCCGCTGCTTCGCGGCTGTCTGGCGCCGTTTGCGGGGTCATGTGACGCCGCGGGCTGCAACGCCAAGTGCCCGTGACTGCCTAGGACCTGTGAAACGATGGACATTATGGACACGATAGACGACAACACCTGCTCGCCCGCCGTCCATACTGTCCATACTGTCCATAGCTGCTTGCCGGAACAACAATGATCAATCGGTCATGCCGGTGGTCATTTTCTGCTGTTGTGCCTTTACAAGGCACTACCTCATGGGGAGCTCGCCACCCCAGCCTGAAGGCTGGGGTTAAGCATGGTTAAGCGCCTACGGCGCAACGTTGTCCATGTGATGACAGCCCGGTCCACAATATCAAAGGCAGACCGCTTACAAAAATAATTCGCTCTTTAAACTATTCCGACTTGCAAAACTCGTTTTTGAATGTATATTCATGCATTGAATTAATATTCATAAACATGCCTGTACCCCTTTCGCCCTCCTGTCAATCTCCTCTCCGCACCTCTCCAATATGTCCATCCCCTTCACCGACAACCAGTCTGAGGACCTCAGCCGCAAGGAGCGCACTCGCCAGCAACACCGCGCGGACATCCTTGCCGCCGGCGAACGCGTTTTTGGCAGCAAGGGTTTTCACCAAGCAACCATTGAGGAGATTGCCCGCGAAGCGGAGTTTTCGGTGGGCACCATCTACAACTTCTTCAGCAGCAAGGACAGCCTGTACAAGGAGGTCATCAGCTTCATCATCAAGGGCTGCCATGATGAGTTCACCCGCGTAGTCCTGGCTGAGAAGGACCCGCTGAAGGCCATCACCCTGCTGATTGATCAGCGAGTGCAACAGTATGGACGGTACCAGGGGCTCATCTACGTCGTCTTGGGAACGTTACCGCCGGGCCTCTTCAACCCCGTCCATCTGTTGCCCAAAAACCACCTGCGTTACCACGAAAACTATTTCGGCTCTCTCTGCGAGATCTTTGCCCGCGGCCGTGCCCAAGGGCTATTCAGTGACGAAGAGCCTCTAACGCTGGCCTTAATCTTTGAAGGTGTCGTCAATACCTTTATTACCTATTGGTTAAAAAAGCGCTCCTCGCAGTTGACGCCCTCTCTGGTCCGCGACTTGAAACGCCTTGTCTTCAGAGCCCTCGGCTGCGAAGAACACAGAATTTCACCATAAATCGCCCTATACCTCCCCCAAAACCAAGGAATCGCTTCATGTCCCACTGCAATCGCCTCCGCCTTCCATCACGCATCGTTACCCCAGCGCTGTTGTCGGCCGCCCTCTTCTTTGCCAGCTGCAAACAAGAGGAGCAAGCCGTCACCCAGGGGCCGCCGCCCGAAGTCAGTTTCATCGAAATCAAAACCGAGTCGGTCACGCTTAAAAAAGAACTACCCGGTCGCACCGCCCCCTACATGGTCGCCGAAATCCGCCCCCAAGCAAGCGGCATCATCACCAAACGCCTCTTCACCGAGGGCACCGACGTGCAGATGGGCGATGTGCTCTATGAAATTGATCCGAGCAATTACGAAGCGGCGAAAAACAGCGCCGAAGCCGCCCTCAACGTCGCCAAGGCAAACCACAGCACCAGCATCGCCGCGCTAGGCGCAGTGCGTGCGTCACTCAGCGCCGCCAAGGCCGCTCAGAGCCGCGCCATCGCCAACGCCGAACCGCTGCGACTGCGCACCGCCCGCTTCCAGGAACTGCTCAGCAGCAAGGCCGTCAGCCAACAGGACTACGATGACAGCGCTGCCGCCCTCAAACAAGCCGAAGCCGGCATTGACAGCGCCGAGGCCGGCGTCATCAGCGCCGAGGCCGACATTCAGCGCGCCGAAGCCGCCGTCAAGGCCGCCGCCGCCGCCATTGAAACCGCTGAGGCCGCCTTGGCCCAAGCTGTGATCAACTTGGCTTACACCAAGATCACAGCGCCCATCTCCGGCCGCATCG
>JAAZKQ010000545.1 GCA_012799755.1 Lentisphaerota bacterium
CCTCGTAAAGGGATTGCTCAAGGATGGATTTCGCCCCATCGTCTTCTGCCGCTTTGTGGAAACGGCCGGATATGTCGCCCGCCACCTGCGCGACGCCCTGCCAGCCAGGGTTCGCGTCGAGTCGGTGACTGGATTGCTGCCGCCCGCCGAACGCGAGGCCCGCATCAATACCTTGGTGAACGAGGGCGGCGAGTACGTGCTCGTGTGTACTGACTGCCTGGCCGAAGGTATCAACCTGCAGCAAGCTTTCGACTCCGTTCTCCATTATGACCTATGCTGGAACCCCACCCGCCACGAGCAGCGTGAGGGGCGCGTTGACCGCTTCGGCCAAAGCCGCTCTGATGTGCGCGTCATCACCTACTACGGTGAGGACAACCCCATTGATGGCGTCATCCTTGACGTCCTGCTCCGCAAGCACAAGAGCATCAAAAACGATTTGGGAGTCGCTGTGGCCGTGCCGGGCGCCAGCGATAAAATCATCGAGGCGCTGCTTGAAGGGGCCATCTTCCGGGAACAGGCGGCCGCCAACCCCGCCCAGTTGCAGTTTGCTTTTTTTGACGATATCGTGGCCCAGGAGAAGCAGGCGCTGCACGCAGAATGGAACAATGCCCGCGACCGCGAGAAGGCCAGCCGCTCCCGTTACGCCCAACATTCCCTTAATCCGGCAAGCGTCGCCGCCGAGCTTCAGTCAGTGCGCCAAGCTATCGGTAGCAGTGCTGATGTTGCGCGTTTCCTGCGCGTGGTACTTCAGGCGGCCAACGTTCCCATCCAAGAGCGTAACTCCGCAATTACCGTCATCCTCAGCCCAGGCACGCCGCGCGCACTGCGCCAAGCCATCGGTCGGGAAGAGTCCTTTACCGGACGCTTCGAACTGCCCCTGCAGGACGGTGAAGTGTATCTCGGACGCACCAGTCCCATTGTCGAGGGGCTCGCGGCTTGGACTCTGGATCAAGCGCTGGACCCGGCTGCACGAGACGCGCAGGCGGTGGCATCGCGACTCGGCATGATCTCCACGTCCACTGTCAGCACGCGAACCACGCTTCTGCTTGTTCGCTTGCGCTTCCATCTGGGAGCAGCCGGGGGAAGCGGTGAGACGATCCTCTGCGAGGAGATTGTCCCACTCGCCTGCACCGGCGCGGCCAACGCGCCCCAGTGGCTCGACGCGGAAACCAGCGAACGCCTCCTTGATGCCAAGCCGGAGCGGAATCTCATTCCCACGGCCTTGGAACAGCAGACCGGCTTGATTATCGAGGCGCTTCCCGCTTTCCGGGAAAGCCTCGAGGCCGTTGCGTTTGAACGCGCTGCCGCCCAGCTTGAGGCCCACGAGCGGGTTCGCCAGACGACTCGCATTTCGGGCCGTGTCACCATTCAACCCGTGCTCCCGGTGGATATCCTCGGGGCATACGTCCTATTGCCGAGGATTTGACGCCATGGCCCGCCGCAACCATGATTTCCAGAGCATTCGATCCGAAGGCGGATTGCTGCCGCCCGATCTGCTGCGGCGTATCCTCGACCCACGCGAACAGCTGGCGGGCACAGAACCGGAGGACTATGGCCTGCCCCAAGGCGAACGCCTGAACGAAGTCATCACCCAATGCTGGAATCGGCTGCGCCGCCATTGGAGCGAGTTTCGTTCTGCGGCCGAGACATTACCGGAGGGTGAAG
>JAAZKQ010000054.1 GCA_012799755.1 Lentisphaerota bacterium
AGGCAGTGCCTTGTAAAGGCACCACAGCTGAAAAAGACCGCCGGCACGACCGGTATCAATCGGTGATCGCTTACGGCGCCAACGGCAACCAGTCACCTATTGATAACAGTGCTTTGCTCATGATATTTCCGCTGACAAAAACGCCATAGAAGCACAGTTTGGATCCGGCCAAAAAGTACGCTGAAAGCGTACCACATACCAGCCTGGGGTTGCGCCTGTGGCGCAACCCCAGGGAAGCCCCCACCCGGAACAGCACGCTGAAGGCGTGCCACATAGCAGACACGAAAGATGCTTTCCATTGCAAGGCAACGGGAAACGGCCAATTATCAATGGGTAACCGCTTACAAAGAAAGGATTATCAACCCTTTCCTTCCCCTCGCAAAACCCGACTATGGTTTTTGAACAGGGGTTGTTCTGCGAGAAATTCAGCCAGTCGGCGATAGCCTTCTTCCAGGGGATGGCTGGCGTCGGCATAAAGCTGTCCGTCCAATTCAGGCAACAGGAAATATTCCAGCTGGGCGCTCTGCAGATGTTTTTCCGCGTCAGAGCGCAGTTGCGTCAAGCCGGCGCGCGTACTGTCATCCAGGAGTTCCGGATTGATGCCGCCGATCAAAACGACGACACGATTGCCCCGCTCTGCCAATATGGCGGCGCACTCCAGCAGCGCTTGCCATTGTCGGGATGCCGACAGCGGCACCCACTCCCAATGTTGAATCGGAATGCCCCGGGTGGACCAGTTTTCCTTCGTTCCCTTGTGCTCAGTCTCCATTGGGCAGATGCTGCGACGGAGCGGCGCCAGCGGATTGCAACCGCTGTGTTCGGCCAGATGCTTTTTCAAATCCGCATTGCCATAGAAATAATTCTGCAAATGGTTGCGTATCCCAAAGAAAAGAATGTTTCTATCAATTAGGGTGCCAATCCGCTCGTCAAGAGACGCCCGATAATTCGGGATGCCCCCGAATTGCGGCAGTAGTTTCGGGTGATTGATGGAAATTTCCTCGCTGCTGCTCAAGTCGTATTTAGTGGAGTTCAGCCATAGCGGATTAAAATAAATGAGTACGGTCCGGTCGCGGACAGCCGTTCCGAAATGCTCGATTAGCGTCTTCATGGCTACCGGATGCAAGCCATCAATCGCCAGATTTCCACAGAGGCTGCTTCCGCAGAGGCGGTTAAGCTGTTCCGGCAGCGTCCCTGAATTCGAGGCATACATTCCCCAGATGGCCGAATCCCCTAGAAACAGATACGGTCTGCGCGCGGTTTCCTGCTCTGCGCAACGGGAATACAAGTAGTAGTTATCCCGATTCTCATAGGGAAGACGAAACTCTGCCGGCAGCTCAATTCTCTCCCAGCTGCGGTAGGCAAGCGGGAATACCACAAGCAGCAGCAGTACAACGGCTGCAATCGTCCAGAGCAATTCGCGTCCTGAAAAAAGCAAGGCATTGGCTGCCCGGATAAACCTTGTTTTCCTGGTCATCATGTCTCCTGTCGTCAGAATTGGAAGTAAATGAACTGTTCGTGACTGCCGCCACCCAGGAGGAAGATCAGCAACAGCATCACGGTCAAAGCGGTCAGCCGTACTGCCCGCCTGCTCAGAAAACTCTGCCGCGCCGAATCGTACAAGAACATCCAGCCCCAGGCAAGCAAAGTCAGCAACAGAGGTATAATCGGGATCAGGGTTATGCCGGCCTTAAAAGATAGGCAACGCTGCAAGACAGCCAGCGCTTCGCCGGTGGTTCCTGTGCGGAAAAAGACCCAGGTCACGGTAATAAAGAGGAATGTTGCCAGCTGTTGAATAAAACGAGGCACCTTGCCATACCAACTGTCCTGGCCGGCACGAGGCGAGATAATGGAACCAATCCCGTTCAGAGCGCCCCAAATAATGAAGTTCCAGGCGGCGCCATGCCAGAGACCGGACACGACCATCGTCACCATGACATTCCACCAAACCCGATATTTTCCGCAGCGACTGCCGCCCATGGGGATATAGACGTGGTCTCTGAACCACGTTGACAGGCTGATGTGCCACCTCCGCCAAAAATCCCGGATATCAACCGCAGTATACGGATTGTTGAAGTTCAGCATCAGGCGGAACCCGATCATGCGGGCCACCCCTCGCGCCATGTCGCTGTACCCGGAAAAATCGAAATAAATCTGCCATGAATAGAAGAAGGCGGCAAGGGCTACGCTCAGGAAGCTATACATGGAGAGGTCATCATAGACCATATCAACATACACCCCCAGCATGTCGGCCATGACCATTTTTTTGAAAAGGCCGACAATGATCAGCGACAGGCCGTCCGTAATTTCCTGGCAGCGTATCAGGGGGACGTGCCGCAACTGCGGCAGCATATTCTTTGCCCGTTCAATCGGGCCGGCAAGAATCTGCGGAAACATGGCCACAAACGCGGCGTAACGCAGCAGGTTGGGCTCCACACGCGTATTCTTCCGGTACACGCCAAGCGTATAGGAGAGCGATTGAAAGGTGTAAAAACTGATTCCCACCGGCAGCAGCAGTTCAGACTCCGGCAATTCGACATCCCAACCGACCGTATCAATCAGCCACTGCAAGTTGTCAGTGAAAAAATTAAGGTACTTGAAGGTACAGAGGATCCCGATGTTAACCACCAGGCTGAGCGCCAGAAACAGCTTGCGATGGCGTCCGCGGGCGATACCACGCCCCGCCGTGTAATCTACGATGGTAGTCACCGCCAGCGGCAACAGGAAACGGACGTCCATCCATCCATAAAAGAGGTAGGAGCCGACTAGCAACCAGAGCAGGCGAGCGTTCTTCCGACGACGCAGCAGCCAGAAACCGATTGCGAAAATCACAAAAAATATGACGAAAGTCCAAGTATTAAAAAGCATAGGCAGCGGGTGAAGTTGAAAAGCTGTTTGTTTGTAAACTCAAATTATCTTCAAGTCATTGGCACACAATTGCTTGTCCGACTGATCCGAATTGTCGTGCCTTGACAAGGCACTGTCTTTGGGTAGGTTCCTCTCTCCAGGCTAAAGCCTGGGGTTAAGCATGGTTAAGCGCCTACGGCGCAATGCGTCATTTCGCTCCGCCCGATCCGCCCGATCAGGCGGAGACAACCACAAACCAGACCACAAATCCGTGTACCATCCCATCCATCAAAGCAACAAGCCTATAAAACTTTCCGTGTGTTCCGTGTATTCCGTGGTTAAAAATGGGTTGTGCTCGCCAGCTACTCCATCAAAGCAACAAGCCTATAAAATTTTCCGTGTGTTCCGTGTGTTCCGTGGTTAAAAATGGGTTGTGCTCGCCAGCTACTTGGCTTCCGGCGCATTTTTTACGCAGCGGAAACCGTAGGTGTCATATCCCTGACAGATGTCTGCGGTAGCAGGATCATCAAACATCCGTATGGAACTGGAAATATTTTTCCCACGATCTTTCCAGGAGCCGCCGCGCAACACCCGCTTGCCGCCCTGGTTTGGCCCGCGAGGGTCTTTGTTCGGAGACTTCTCGTAATACCCTGGATCATAATAGTCTCCACACCATTCGGCGACATTGCCGTACATGTCAAAAAGTCCGAAGGCATTGGGCTTCTTTGCGCCAACGCGATGAGTGGTCTCCTTTGAATTATTGCGAAACCAAGCCACTTCATCCAATTTCCGCTGCCCGCCGTTATTGAAGAATTCTCCGGTTGAGCCGGCCCGACAAGCGTATTCCCATTCTGCTTCGGTCGGCAGCCGGTAGCCATCCGCCGTGAAATCACAGGCGCCGGTTTTAAGATCGTAACAGGGCTTGAGCCCTTCTTTTTCGGAGCGGAGATTGCAGTATCTCAGGCATTCATTCCAACGCAGGCGCTCCACCGGCAAATCATCGCCCTTGAAGCGCGATGGGTTTTCCCCGGTCAGCAAGCGATATTCGCGCTGTGTCACCTCAAATTTGTCCATCATGAAAGCTGAAATCTCTACCTGATGCGGCTTTGCGTCCGGGGCATTGCCTCCCATCATAAAAGTGCCGGCCGGAATCAACACCATTTCCGCTGCGCCCAAGGACAAGCCGATCAGAGCTGTAAACAGCCAAGTTTTTGAAGTCATTATCTTTCTCCTTATTTTCCTTCGTGGTCGTAGTAATCCTGCAGCAGTGCTGAGCTGGAGCAATAAATCTCCGTATACATCTCCCTGGCTGCTTCGTTTGTCGTGTAAATATAACCAAGCAGCGCCTGCTGGCGGATCAGTTTAACTATATGACGCGCATGAGCGGCAAAAGTGTCCTGCGTACCGCCAATACTGCGAATGTCCTTGCCAAATTGTTTGCCCCTATCCTCAAGTTCCTCGTCGTCAAGCGCGGGATTATCCACCGCCGCGAGCAGCGCCTTCTGATACTCCAGAGCCTGAACCGGCGTTTTCATGCGCGGACATGCTTCCTGGTAGCGTGTTTCCATCTCGGCAAAATATTTGGCAAATTTCTGCATTTCAGCGGCTGAGGCCTCATCCTGCCTCGCTGTATGTTCACATTGGGCCGCCATTTTAGCTGCCCATGCCCGATAGCTTTCTATACGAGCGCGGATGGATTCCACAAAAAGTTGCACTTGCTGAAGGGCGCTGACCAGTTCCTGGCGCTTGGAACGCCCCTCGCTCCGATAGAAAATCTTTTCGATCACGTCGGAAGTCAGATGGCAGGTAGCAGGGCCGATGCCGACAGAGCTGTTGCGGACATTGGTCATGTTTGCCTTGGCTGCTGCGCTCAGGTAATTCACCGGCAATCCGGGCACCGTCTCCTCAAAACCTCCCAGATCATAAGCGTAAAGGTAGATCGGGCGATCTGCCTGATAACTGAGCTTATTGCCCGGATGGACTGGATAGCGCATCATCAGCTTTCCTTCAGGAGTAAGAATCGCTGGATAGGCAAAGGTGCCTTCGAACCCCGAGCACCACAAGGAATAGGTTTCTTTATCCGTGATACTCATCCGCGGGGGCCGGTTCATCAGCGTTTTGGATTTGGGATTTTCAATGGCAACATCCCAGATGTGGTGTCGCGGTGTTCCGATTGGAACTGGGAGGGTGGCAAGGGGATAGGCTGCCCGATAACGAGCCTTGAACGGAGGAATCCATTCGACCTCCGTGCGGGTTTTATCATTCAATGGCGTGGTCAACTGATGCCAAACCCCCTCGCCGGTATGGAAAGCAAAGGTGTACTCTTCAAGCATAGGGGGACGGAACTCCCAGGTCGTCAGGTCGCCGGAAAGCCGTATATCGCCGGTTCCCTTGAAAGGGATGCAGCTCAAGCTACTCTTTTCACCTTTTTGCAGCGCCATGATAAACGGCAAAAAGGCGGGTACGAGCCCGCCGCTGCCGTTCGGTTCCAGAATCGTATCCTCCCCGAAGCCATCCGGCAGCACGACAAGCGCGGTAGCTGTTTCCAGCGTAAATCCGGCGTTCCACGGCAGGGACGCCCGCACTGCAGGTTTGTCAGTATCCAACACAAAAGTCAGGCTGCTGTCTTCTTCCCGCAGAACCATTGCAGAACGCCTGCCGCTGACCACTGCCTTGGTCGCAGTAAATGCAGTGCTGCCTTCCTGGCGAGTGGAAAAAGGGCGAAAGACGAGCGTCTGGGAAATTTCTCCTGCGGTCTTAAAAAACAAGGCGCCGTCCCGCCATTCCAAGGATGCTGCACCGTTGCTGATGCTGATAAGCTCTGCCTGCGTCACACATACAGTGAAAATCGCTAGAAAAACACCTAGCTTTTTCAATATCTGAACCGTGTCTGCCATGTGAGTTTTCTCCCACTGTCAATGATTACTATTAAACGCTGTTTAACATACAACTTTTGTTCATGTGCGAAAGAGGACCATCGGCGCATTCAGAACAATTCGCGTAACCAGTCACTCGTTGATAATTGTTGTTCCCGCAAGCTACTATGGACAGTATGGACAATATGGACAATATGGACGCTATGGACGATGGCACATGTTGTCTACGGTCGTCTGTCTTGTCCACTTTCACCAAGATAGCACCTGTTTTCCGGCCGTGCTGCGGG
>JAAZKQ010000546.1 GCA_012799755.1 Lentisphaerota bacterium
AGCGCCGCGCAGCGGCGATGCGAGACATGCCGCTAATAATCTGCGCCAATCTGCGTAATCTGCGGATAAAAAATGTCTGTTATCAATCGGCAACCGCTTACCCGAAAACCGACATAATTAGCGCTGCGTGGTTGAACTTGGCAAGATTAACAGTAAATTAGTTCTTTTCACGTTCAGATGTCAGGCCACGCCGTCCTTTATACGTCCCGCCAACAGAGCGGCGAGCCGAGTGTATGCCCAGAGCTCAGGGAGAAGAATCAATCATGTACGCGATTATTAAAACCAGTGGCAGGCAGTATAAAGTCGAGGCTGGCACCACCTTGGAACTCGACCGCATTGCCGCCGAAGCCGGTGAGACCATCACCTTGGAGGACAGCGTTCTGCTGCTCAGTGACAACGACAAGGTCACCGTCGGCACGCCCACCGTCCCCGGCGCCGTGGTCAGCTTGCAAATCAAAGAGCACCTCCGCGGCCCCAAGCTCATCGTCTTCAAAATGAAGCGCCGCAAACGCTACCGCAAGAAAAAAGGCCATCGCCAGGAATTGACCAGAGTCGTTGTTACCGACATCAAAGTCTCCTGAGCGTCAAATTCTGACCTATTTTTGGCGATGTGCGCGAGACAGCCGATCAACAACGGCGGTTCTCGCGCCATTTTTTTACTGCTAGTCCCCCATTTTCCCCACACAGGCCATGACAACACCCACCACGCCCGCCCTCAACGCCCTGGACATCCTGCGCGACCGAGGCTTTCTCTACCAGAACACCAACGAAGAGGGCATGCACCAGCGCCTCGGCGAAGGCCCGGCCACCTTCTATGTCGGCTTTGATCCCACCGGCAACAGCCTGCATGTGGGGCATCTGTTGCCGGTCATGGCCATGCGCTGGCTCCAGCATTGTGGACATAAGCCCATCGCCCTCGTCGGCGGCGGCACCGCCATGATCGGCGATCCCTCCGGCAAGACCGAAGCGCGCCCCATCATGAGCGTGGACATCATTGACGCCAATGCCCGCGCCATCCAAAGCCAACTCGGCCGCTTCCTGGATTTCGCCCCGGGCAAGGCCATCATGGTCAATAACGCCGATTGGCTCCGCGATTTGCGACTCATTGACTTCCTGCGCGACATCGGCAGTCTCTTCAGCGTGCCGCGCATGCTCAGCGCCGAATCCGTGCGCATGCGCCTGGAAAGCGGCCTCTCTTTCCTGGAATTCAGCTACCCGCTCCTGCAATCCTTCGACTTTTACCACCTCTACCGTGAACACCAGTGCCAATTCCAGTTCGGCGGCCAGGACCAGTGGGGCAATATCGTGGCCGGCGTTGAACTCACCCGCCGCCTGCTCGGCCAGGAAGTCTTCGGCGCCACCTTCCCCCTCCTCCTCAAAAGCGACGGAACCAAATTCGGCAAGACCGCCGGGGGCGCCGTCTGGCTTGATTCCGCCCGCACCAGCGTCTTCGACTACTACCAGTTCTGGCGCAATGCGGATGACGCCGACGTCACCAAGCTCCTGGGCTTCTTCACCGCCCTGCCGATGGACGAGGTGCGCCGCCTGGGCAGCCTCAGCGCTCCGGCCATCAACCGCGCCAAAGAAATCCTCGGCTACGAAGCCACCGCCCTCGCCCACGGCCATGACGAAGCCATCAAGGCTTTCCTCGCCGCTGCCCGCGAATTCGGCTTCGCCGATCCCGACGGTCGCATTGAAACCAGCAGTCGCATCCGCGAAGCGGTCAATGTCAGCAGCGACGAAGACATCCCGACCCTCGAAGTCAGCGCCGCCGAAATTGCCGCCGGCCTGGGCATTCTCGCCCTCCTGGTCAAAGCTGATCTTTGCGCCTCCAACAGCGAAGCCCGCCGCCTCATCAAAGGCGGTGGTTGCTATCTGGACGACACCCGCGTCAATGACGAAAGACTCGTCCTCGCCACCGAGCATTTCCATGACGGCGTGCTCACTCTCCGCGCCGGCAAGAAAGCCCGCAAGCGGATCAGACTGCTGTGACCGTGTTTTCCAACCATAGCCCCAACACCGCCAGGCCAAGAACATGAAGATCCACCCTCTCGCAGCGATTGCTCCCGGCGCCAAACTTGGAGCCAATGTCGAAGTCGGTCCCTTTGCAATCATTGACGAGCACGTTGTCATCGGTGACGACTGCCGCATCGGCCCCCACGCCCACATCACGGGCTACACCAACATCGGCAAGGGCACGAGCATCCACACCGGCGCCGTCATCGGCGACGCGCCGCAGGACCTCCATTACCGCAACGAAAAAAGTTTCGTCACCATCGGTGAAAACTGCATCCTCCGCGAATACGTCACCATCCATCGCGGCACCGAAGAAGGCAGCGGCACCATCGTTGGCGACAACGTGCTGATGATGGCCTTCTCACACCTCGGCCATAACTGCATCATTGGCAATAACGTCGTCATCGCCAACGCAACGCTCCTCGGCGGCCGCGTCGAAGTCGGCGAACGGGCCTTTATCAGCGCCGCCGTCAAAATCCACCAGTTCGTCCGCGTTGGTCGCCTCGCCATGATTGGCGGCGACAACGTCATCACGCAGGATATGCCACCCTTCTGCCTCCTCCAATTCAACCAGGTCCAGGGCCCCAACGTCGTCGGTCTCCGTCGCGCCGGCATGACGGAAGCGGCGCGCAACGCCGTCCGCAACGCCATTAAAATCTATTTCTTCCGAGGCATGGCCCGTCAAAGCGCCATTGACGAAATCCGCCAGAACGTCGCTTCCTGCCCCGAAGTCGAGGAATTCATCGCCTTTATTGCCGCCACCAAGCGCGGCATCTGCCCGGGAAGGCGAGTCAAAACACACAGGGACGACGACGCCGGCAGCGACACCCCAACCGAGTAGGGAAACTTTTTATCCGCAGATTGCGCAGATTCTCGCAGATTGTTTTAGGGTGGGCTGTTTGGCACAGGAAAGCTTTTTGGGGTTGGCTCCAACTGCTCCGCCTGAGCAAGCCACCGGATCGGTCTGATCCGCCTGAACCGTCCGCTGATCCAACTGATCAAACCAATGCTCTTCACATAAGAGCCAATATAGATCTTGACGAACGTTCAACTCATATAAGAGCTATTGATGTCCGCGTCGGCAAGGCACGCTGAAGGCGTGCCACATACTAGCCCAGGGTTGCGCCTATGGCGCAACCCTG
>JAAZKQ010000547.1 GCA_012799755.1 Lentisphaerota bacterium
GGCGATGCGAGACATGCCGCTAATAATCTGCGCCAATCTGCGTAATCTGCGGATAAAAAATGTCTGTTATCAATGCGTGACCAATTACAACAATTCGATATTTTTTTGTCAAGCGCATTGACAAGGCATTTTCATCGCAGTAGTGTAAAGCGTTTTCACAAATTGGAGCAAATCTCGATCCCTTTCCAAGCATCCCAGGTTCCGTAGTGTTTACCATCTCAGCAAACCTCATTAGCATTATTATTCTTAGCGTCATCGTCCTTCTGGGCGTTGGCGCTTTTGGGGTTTGCCGGAACCGACTTAATTAGATGCGATAAGCAAATAAAATTAAGAAAACCCTCGGCGAAACCCCGCCGAGGGTTTTTTTTTGTAATCGGCAACCATGAAAAAAACGTGTCCCCGGAGGACTCTATGAAAATCAAAGGCGCAGAAATGGTCATCCGCATCCTCATGGAAGAGGGCGTGGACACCGTCTTCGGTTATCCCGGCGGTGCAGTTCTGAACATCTATGACGAACTGTACAAGCACAGTGAGCAAATCCACCACTACACCACCTGACACGAACAGGGCGCTTCTCACCCCGCTGACGCCTACGCGCGGGTTACCGGCAAAGTCGGCGTCGTCATTGCGACCTCAGGACCGGGCGCAACCAACTTGGTCACCGGCATTGCCAACGCCTATCTGGACTCTTCCCCGCTGGTGGCCATCACCGGCAATGTGGCCTGCGAGGCCATCGGCAAGGACAGCTTCCAGGAAGTGGACATCACGGGCGTGACCATGCCCATCACCAAGCACAACTTCATCGTCAAGGACGTGTCCCGCCTGGCCGATATACTGCGCGATGCCTTCGCCATTGCCCGCAGGGGTCGGCCCGGCCCGGTGCTGGTGGACATCCCCAAGGACATCCAGCAGGCCGATTGCTACTATGAGCCCAAAAAGGCCGCGCCGGTCACTCGCAGCAATAACAATGGCAAAGAGGCATTCGCTGAAGCCGTGAAGCTGATCAGCCAGTGCGAGCGGCCCTACATCTACACCGGCGGCGGCACCGTCGGCTCCAATGCCAGCCAAGAGCTGCTGGCGCTGGCCGAGAAGATTGACTCACCCATCGGCAGCAGCATGATGGGACTCTCCGCCGTGAGCCATGACAACCCGCGCTTCCTGGGCATGACCGGCATGCACGGCAAATATGCCGCCAGCCAAGTCATGGGCAGGGCCGACCTGCTTATCGCCATCGGCACCCGCTTCTCCGACCGCGCCACCGGCAATAAACTCGCCTTCATCGAAGGCAAGAAAGTCATTCACATTGACATTGATCCATCGGAAATCGGCAAGAACATCCCTGCCTTCGTGTCGCTCATCGGCGACGTCAAGGCCGTACTGAAGAAGCTGGTGGCCGAACTGCCGGCGGGCAACCGCAAGGCTTGGCATCAGGAAGTCGAGAGCTTCAAGAACTGTCCCGACAACCGTCTGGAGATGCCCAAGGACAGCCTGAATCCCGAAACGGTCATTCAGGCGGTGAATCGCCGGGCGCCGAAGGACACGGTGGTATGCACTGACGTGGGCCAGCATCAGATGTGGACCGCGCAGTACTACCACTTCGCCAAACCGCGCAGCTTCATCACCTCTGGCGGCCTGGGCACCATGGGCTTCGGCATGGGCGCCGCCATGGGCGCCTGCATCGGCAACAGCAAGAAGAAGACGGTGCTGTTCACCAGCGACGGCAGCTTCCACATGAACATGAACGAAATGGCCACAGCCGTTTCCAACCAGCTGCCCCTGGTCATCGTGCTGCTGAACAACAACACCTTGGGCATGGTGCGGCAGTGGCAGACTCTGTTCTTTGACAAACGCTACTCGCACACCAGCCTGGAACGCCGCACCGACTACGTCAAACTGGCCGAGGCATTCGGCGCCAAAGGGCTCCGCGTCACCAAACTGGAGCAGCTGGACAAGGCCGTCAAAGACGCCTTCGCCGCCAAGGGGCCCGTGCTCATTGAAGCGGTGATTGACCAGGACGCCAAGGTGCTGCCCATGATCCCGCCAGGTGGAACCATCAAGGATATTATCGTCAAGGCATGAGCAAAGGAGCAAACCATGAACCCCGATGAATTCATACTGGCCATGCTGGTTAACAACGAAGCCGGCGTGCTCACCAGAGTGTCCGGGCTCTTTGCCCGACGGGTCTTCAACATTGACAGCCTCTCCGTCGGCGTCACCGATGACCCGCGCATCTCGCGCATCACCATCACTGCCCGCGGCGACGACTACGTCAAAACCCAGCTCGTCCGCCAGCTCGAAAAACTCCATGACGTCAAAATCGTCGAGGTGATGCCGACGACTTCGACGGTGATGCGTGAGTTGGTGTTGATCAAATTGAACATCGCCCAGAAATCGCGGGCGGGCCTGATGGAGGCCGTGGCGGTTTTCCGGGCGAAAGTCGTGGATTTGACCAATGACTCCGTGACTTTGGAGATCACGGGTGAGCGTTCAAAGTGTAATGCCTTTGTTGAATACCTGCGGCCTTTCGGCATCGCCGAATTGTGTCGCACGGGCCTGACGGCCATGTCCCGCGGCCGCAAGACCCTGAAGATGAATGCCAAGCCCGCTCAGCATACCTGAACGAGGGAAGCAGAAAAAGGGAAACAGTAAAAAGGAGTATCTGTCATGGCGAAGATTTACTACGAGAAAGATTGCAATCCGGCGCTTCTGAAGGGCAAGAAAGTCGCGGTCATCGGCTACGGCAGCCAGGGGCACGCCCATTCGCTGAACCTGAGGGACAGCGGCGTTGACGTCACCGTCGGCCTCTATGAGGGCTCGCCCTCCAAAGAGAAGGCCAAGGCCCGCGGCCTGAAGGTCGCCAACACCGCCGAAGCTGTCGAGGCCGCCGACATCATCATGGTACTGGTCAATGACGAAAAGCAGGCCGCACTCTATCAAAACGACATCGCGCCAAAGCTCAAAGCCGGCAAAACCCTCGCCTTCGCCCACGGCTTCAATATCCACTTCGGTCAGATCAAGCCCCCGGCGGACATTGATGTCATCATGGTCGCCCCCAAGGGGCCGGGACACACGGTACGCAGCGAATTTGAAGAGGGCAAAGGCGTGCCCTGCCTCGTCGCCGTCCAGCAGGACGCCAGCGGCAAGGCCCTGGAAACCGCCCTGGCTTACGCCGCCGCCATCGGCGGCGCTCGCGCCGGTGTTCTCCTGACCACCTTCAAAGAAGAGACCGAAACCGACCTCTTCGGTGAGCAGGCCGTGCTCTGCGGCGGCGTCACCGCCCTGATGAAGGCGGGCTTCGAAACCCTGGTGGAGGCCGGCTACCAACCCGAAAGCGCCTACTTCGAATGTCTGCATGAAATGAAGCTCATCATTGACTTGGTCGTGCAGGGCGGCATTTCCTTCATGCGTTATTCCATCAGCGACACCGCCGAATACGGCGACTACTCAGTGGGCAAACGCATCATCAACGACGCGGTCAAGGCCGAAATGCGCAAGGTCCTCGGCGAAATCCAAGACGGCAGCTTCGCCCGCAATTGGATTCTCGAAAACCAGGCGAAACGCCCCCATTTCAACGCCATGCGTCGCCTCGAAAAAGAACATCTCATCGAGAAGACCGGCGAGGAATTGCGCGCCAAGATGACTTGGAAGAAAAAAGAATACAAGGAATAAACTCCGCCATCTCGGGGCTTGGCCGCGGCCCCGGCGCCGCGGTCGCTCCCGAGTGTGCACAAGCTGCTGAGGAGCAAGCATGAATTCAGACAAGGTTAAAAAAGGCGTTGAACGCGCGCCGCATCGCTCATTGCTGAAAGCCATGGGCATGACCCAGCGCGAGATTGACCGCCCTCTGATCGGCATCGTCAATTCCTTCAATGAAATTGTCCCCGGCCACGCCCATTTGCAGGACATCGCCCGCGCGGTGAAGTACGGCGTGCTTAGCGCCGGCGGCACCCCCATGGAATTCAATACCATCGGCGTGTGCGATGGCATCGCCATGGGCCACAGCGGCATGAAGTACTCGCTGTGCACCCGCGAACTCATCGCCGACAGTGTGGAATGCATGGTGCGCGCCCACTGTTTTGACGGCCTGGTCTTCATCCCCAACTGCGACAAGATCGTCCCGGGCATGCTCATGGCCGCCGCCCGTCTCAATCTGCCGGCGATCTTCGTCAGCGGCGGCGCCATGCTGTCCATTGAAGGCGATGAAGCCGGCCGTTATCTGGACCTCAACAGCGTTTTCGAGGGCATCGGCGCCCATAAGGCCGGCATGATGAGCGAAGCCGAATTGATGCAGCTGGAGAAAAAGGCTTGCCCAAGCTGCGGCTCCTGCTCAGGCATGTTCACCGCCAATTCCATGAATTGTCTGACCGAAGCCGTCGGCCTCGCCCTCGGCGGCAATGGCTCCATTCCGGCCGTCTACGCAGCCCGCACGCGCCTGGCCAAGGAAGCCGGCGCCAAAATCATTGAGCTGGTGCAGCGCGACATCAAGGTGCTGGACATCCTCACCCCGGCCGCCCTGCGCAATGCCTTGGCGGTGGACATGGCCCTGGGCTGCTCGACCAATACCATCCTGCACATGGCCGCCATCGCCCACGAAGCCAAGATACCATTTTCCCTGCAGATGGTCAACGACGTCAGCGCCGAGACGCCCAATCTCTGTCGTCTGGCGCCGGCCGGCAAACACCACATGCAGGACCTCTTTGCCGACGGCGGCGTCTACGCCGTCATGAAAGAACTCACCAAGCTCGGACTGCTTGACACCTCGCAGCTCACTGTCACCGGCAAAAGCGTCGGCGAAAACCTCGTCGGCGTCGAACGCAAGGGCCGCGGCGTCATCGCGGCGGCGGACAGGCCCTACTCGGCCAGCGGTGGCTTGGCTGTGCTCTTCGGCAACTTGGCGCCCAATGGCGCCATCGTCAAGAAAAGCGCCGTCGCTTCCAATATGCTGCAATACGAGGGCACCGCGCGCGTCTTTGACGGCGAGGAAGCCGCCATTGAGGCCATCTATCAGCAAAAAATCAAGGCGGGCGACGTCGTCGTCATCCGCTATGAAGGTCCCTGCGGCGGCCCCGGCATGCGCGAAATGCTCGGGCCGACTTCGGCCATCGCCGGCATGGGCCTGGACAGCGCCGTGGCGCTGCTCACCGACGGCCGTTTCTCCGGCGGCA
>JAAZKQ010000548.1 GCA_012799755.1 Lentisphaerota bacterium
AGCGCCGCGCAGCGGCGATGCGAGACATGCCGCTAATAATCTGCGCCAATCTGCGTAATCTGCGGATAAAAAATGTCTGGTATCAACGGGTGAGCGCTTACCCCCTTTTTGCGCTTTCTGGGCCATTCGCGTGGAAAGCCCGGCAAAGGGCGATAACTTAGGGGCTCGGCAATAATTAAGACGGTCTTTACTTTCCTTATTTTGAGCACCTCATGAAGCTCCTCGTCTGTTGTGTTCCGTATGATTCGGGGCGTTCCGGCGTGTCGGTGTACATTGACCAGGTCGTGCGTACGCTGGCGACGCATGGTCATGAGCTGACGCTGATCACGGAACACAGCGCCCGCGAGCATTTCGCGGGTTACGCGCAGATCAGCCTGCCTGCCTCATGTGAGAACGCAGTGCTGAGCATGCTCTATTGTCTGTTCGTGCTGCCCTGGCGGATCAAGCGTGGTCGTTATGACCGCCTGTTGATGCTTGCGGCAACGCGTCGGATGGTCGCCTGGTCGCCCTGTCCGGTGCTTGCCGTTGCTCATGACCTCGCTATTTACCATGTGCGGGACAAGTACGACCCCCTGCGAAGCTTTTACCTCAAGGTGTGCCTGCCCTATTTTGTCCGGCGCGCCTGGCGCGTCATCGCCATCAGTCGCGCCACCCGCGAAGACCTCATCAGGCACTGGCGCATAGCGGCGGAAAAAATTCGCGTGAACCATAATGGCCTGTCATTGCCACAGGAACACCGGGACGGCTGGGCGGCGGCACAGGGCCTGGCTTCGGGCAGTTACATTCTCTACGTGTCGCGAATAGAACACCCGGGCAAAAACCACATCAATCTCATCAGGGCCTATGAACAACTGGCGCCGGAGCTCCTTGCGCGCTACCGGCTGGTCATCATTGGCGCCGATTGGTCCGGCGCCGACCTTGTGCACGCCGCCGCCCGGCAGTCGCTGGCGGCCGCCGGCATTCTCTTCGCCGGCTATGTTGCCGCGGAAGATATGCAAGACGCCTATCGTCACGCCGCTTGTTATGTCTTCCCCTCGCGCTTTGAGGGATTCGGGCTGTCCCTGATTGAAGCCATGCACTACGGCCTGCCTTGCGCTGCCGCCAACACGTCGTCGCTCAAGGAAATCGGCGAGGGCGCCGCGCTGCTCTTCGACCCGGAGGACCCGGCCGCCATCGCCGCCGCCATCACCACACTGCTCACGGACAAAGCCGTTCGCGAACGCTGCCGGCAGGACGGCTTCGCCCGGGCCGCCCGGTTCACATGGGAAAAACACGCCCGGAATCTCAGTGGCGACGGCGGCGACATCGTGGCCGATGCATAGGCGCGTGATGCCGGATGCGCCTGGCCGGGCCTCCTATGAAACTCGCCGCGTGGTTGGCCATATGACTGGGTGGCGACGAACCGTGAGTTTGTGAACGATCACCGATTGATACCGGTCGTGCCGGTGGTCATTTTCAGTAGTGCCTTTACAAGGCACGGTCTCATGGGGAGCTCGCCACCCCAGCCTGAAGGCTGGGGTTAAGCATGGTTAAGCGCCTACGGCGCCCAGAAGTCCATTTGCTGACATCTTGTTGACCCTGCGGGCTGCAAGCCCCAGCACGAATAGGTGTGGACGCGCCTGGTGCAGCTTGTCGGGGTTGCGAATATCAATGTGTGACCAGTTAGCTACGCCCGCGTCATCGGTCACCCGTTGATAATTAGCCGTTTTCTGTTGCCTTGCAATGGGAATCGTCCTTCGTGTCTGCTATGTGGCACGCCTTCAGCGTGCTGTTTCGAATGGGGCTTCCCTGGGGTTGCGCCACAGGCGCAACCCCAGGCTGGTATGTGGGCACGCTTTCAGCGTGCAATTTGGTCGTTTGCTGCAGGAACTTGGCAAACGGCGCCAAACGTGCGTTTTCCGGCAGAGTAGAAGCGGCTTCCAGCCGCTTTGCCAAGCGCCC
>JAAZKQ010000549.1 GCA_012799755.1 Lentisphaerota bacterium
GAGGCGCTTGATTTTTAGGGGCGCCCACCCCAGGCTAAAGCCTGGGGTTAAGCATGGTTAAGCGCCTACGGCGCAAGATTTCGCATCCGTACAACACAGATACCCCATCTGTTTCCCATACGGAAGATTCATTGTGAAAAACAGCTTGGAACAACTCCTGAACTGTTACCTTAATTTTTGAACGACTCCTAAAACTAATACTCGATTTTATTTTGTTTTTTGTTCCAAATTTGAAATGGCCCAACGCCTTGTTCAGGCAAAAGGGGTATGAATTGAACTCGTCGGTTTTCGCTTGGCAGAGCCACTTCGCGATAAATCAGTCCGTCATCAAAGCCAAAGTCTGAAGCGGTGTCTCGTGTTGCCGAAAAATACACGCGTTTTATGTGTGCCCAATAGATTGCTCCAAAGCACATTGGACAAGGCTCGCACGACGTATAAAGGTCGCAATCAGTCAGCAAAAACGTGTTCAAGTTTTTGCACGCATCTCTAATCGCCATCACTTCGGCGTGCGCCGTGGGATCATTGGTTGAGGTTACTCTGTTGTGCCCGCGCCCTACAATTTTACCATCTTTCACAACAATTGCCCCAAACGGACCACCATAGTTTTGCAAAACACCCTCCGAGGCAAGCTCAATGGCTTGCTTCATAAATACTTCTTGACTTTCCATGTTTTTCGTGGTCCTCTCCGATAAATGTTCAACTTGTTCTTGCAGGAGATAGATGCCGGGTTTATCGAACCAAGCGGTCTGATTTGGCGCCAGACGGGTCGCCATGAGCAGAATGAGCGAATCTGCTTCCGGTGGCACATCAACAACGCCGACAGCCCGGCGCCACTGGCTCGTGTTCACTCGCTTGTCGTAGCTGATCATAACGTCCTTGTTGGGGACAACCCACTTACCTTCCTTCTGCCAGCGCGCGCGCAGGTTCGGATTACCCTCACCGACGGTGTAACACTCCACGAGGTAGGCATTGCCCGGCACCACCGGGATGCGGACGATGAAACAGCCATCATCAACACCGGTGGCACGGGCTGAGTAACTATCGCCGAAGCCTTTACTGGTATCAAGCCCGAAGTCGCCCTCTTTCTCGTCACGACGCCAGAAGCTCCAACCTTCCGGCAGGTTGCCGGCCGTCCAATCGGCGGCGGCATGCTTCAATTCGCCCTGTTTGAGTGGCGAGCAGTCTGGATTGCTGACCAAGTTGACGAGCGTGCCTTCGGCGAGGCCCTCGTCCAGAATCCGTCGGCTGCCCTCAATTGGATCGGTGATCAACGCCAGGGTGCGTGCAAAGCCCGGCAGCTGTTCTTCCCAAGTCGGCGCATCGCGGTCCTTGAGGTTCCAATCCCACTTGATCCAGCGGAATTTCTCGCCATAGACCCAGCAGTACTGGTCGGAAGCACTGCTGGCCTGGTGGAAATTGGTGCGCAAATGATTCAGGCGTGAGCCATTGATGGGGCCGAAATACCAATAGGATTTTTCGTCATTGGTGTTCATATCGAGATACAGACCGAAGCCGGCCTGGACTTGATTGCGGTATTTGGCGCGATTTTCCGGCGCCACCAGCAAGGGTGCGCGCTTGGCGATTTCCCAGGCGCTCAGGTAGAAGTCCATGTTGGCGGCTTCAAAACGGTAGCCATTTTCGGTGGCATCAACCAGGGTGGCATCCGGGGGAATGGCATCCAGGAAGCCATTAAGGAAATGCGGCCAGAGGATATCGCGAGTGTGGGCATAATCGGCGAGGTCGGCCTTGCTCTGATACAGCGTCCGGTTCATGGAGAAGAGCCAGAAGGACAGCAGGGTAATGTCAGGGTATTCAGCGGCCATGGCCTGCATCATCTGGGCGCCGCGCTGGCGGGCCAGAGCGGCCGTCTCCAAGTAGGAGCCGTCTTCGGGCAACAGCGTATATTGCTGCGATTTGGGATAGTCTTCCGGGTCCATCAGCAGGCCCTTGGCGCCGCCCTCGCGAGCAATCCAGGCGGCAATGGCGATGTTGTGGGCCGCATTGGCCCAGGCCGCGTCGTCGTTCCAAGCCAGACGCCGCCGCGGCGCCCAGAATGTACAGATCAAGTTATGCTTGAATTTTCCCGCTGATATCTGCCTGACACGGCTGATTTCCTCCTCGAACCTCCTGCGTTCCCAAGGCGGTTCCGTCATGGCGGCGCGCAAATTGATCCGCTTGCCCGCGTCGTCCTGAGCATAGATACTGATGCTGATGCCGTCCAGCGGCAGTTTTTCGAGCGCGGCCTGGTTACGCACCAGGTCCTGCGTGTTGACCCACAGCAGGTCCCAGCTGTGGCCGATAAAGCGTTTTTGGCCCAGCTCGTCAGCTTGAACAGCCGTTAATGCCAGTAGCAGCAGCGCCGGGAAAAGCGAACAACGCATGGCCATCTCCTTTTTCCATGTAACGAACCATTAGATTTCTACGCCGGACATACGCCATTTTGGGACATGGCAATATAATCCAGGAATAGACCTTCTGTCTCGCGTTGGCGCTGCTCTATGGGGGAGCAAAGTATAAGCGGCCAGCCAGTGATAACAGACTTTTTTTATCCGCAGATTACGCAGATTGGCGCAGATTATTAGCGGCATGTCTCGCATCGCC
>JAAZKQ010000550.1 GCA_012799755.1 Lentisphaerota bacterium
GTTGTTTTTGCGGTAATTGTATCTGTTTTACGGCTAAAGAAGGGCTGATAAAAACGCTTGCGACAGGTAAAAATCACCTTGTATCCCTTTTCGGATGACTTCTAGCAAATGATTCAACTATTGGCAGGCTCGGACGGTTGCGGATTGGCGCTACAATCGCCAGGCCGGGATCGTTCGGACGTCTTCACGGAGCAATTGCAGTTCCGGGTACATGCTAATTAGTGCGCCCATGCCGGTCGGCTGATCAAAAATCCTGAGTTTGGCAAAGGCTTTCACGTCGTCTTTCTTCACGGTGCCCGCTTTTTTGCATTCCACTGGATAGAGGACGCCGTTGCGCTGGATGATGAGATCAATTTCGTTGTCATCCTTGTCGCGATAGTAGGTCAAGTCGGGGCTGATGCCGGCGTTGGTGTAGCTTTTCAGGATTTCCGCGAAGCACCAGCTTTCGAAAAAATAGCCGGCGGCGGCGCCGTTCATCAAGGTTTCCGGGGTGTTCCAGCTGGTCAGGTACGCCGCCAAGCCCGTGTCCAGCATATAGAGCTTCGGGGTTGAGATCATCTGTCGGGTGCGGTTCTTCATGTATGGATACAGCAGCTTGACCAAGCCGGAGGTTTCGAGAATGGAAAGCCAGTTTTTGGCCGTTGGCTGGCTGACATCGGCATCGCGCGCCAGGCTGGAGTAATTCAGCATGTGCCCGGTGCGGGCAGCAACGGCCTTCATGAAGGCGAAGAAGCGGGATTCGTCAGCGACTTGCGTCAAGGCCCGGACATCACGGGAAAGATATGTCAGCAAGTACGATTGGTAGAATCGTTCCCAGTACTTCTCCAGCTGTTTTGCGGTGACCAGTTCCGGGAAAGCGCCACGCCAGATTTGCGTGAACAATTCCAGTGGCGACAGCGGTTTTCCCGCGCTGTTGAAATCCAGCGTTGGCAGAAAGGCGCTGTTGTCACGTCCGGCGATTTCAGCGGCTGAGAGTCCGTGTAGATTGAAAATGGCGATGCGTCCGGCCAGGGATTCGGATACCCCTTTCATTACTCCGAACTGCTGGGAGCCGGTCAGCCAGAACAGGCCATGCGCCCGTTCCGGTTCCCGATAGCGCAGATCATCAATGATCTGCTTGATGTACGACAAGAGTTCCGGGGCGTACTGGATTTCATCAATGATCACTGGCGGCGGGTGGTTAGCCAGGAAAAGCCGTGGGTCTGACTGCGCCTGCAGTCGCGTATCCATGGGGTCCAAGGATACAAAACCCCTTTCCGGTTCGGCGTTGGCGCGCAGAAAGGTGGTCTTGCCCACTTGCCGGGCGCCTGTGACCAGCAGGGCCGGGAAAAACGCATTGGCTTCCAGAAACGCCGTCTGCAAATGTCGTTGAATGTACATAAAGCCTCCACTAATTCAAAATGTCTTTTTAAGATAGATGGAGTTTTGGGAGAATCAATTCATATTTGCGGCGTTGTTTCGCAATCGGGTGAGTGTTCACGCAGTGATACTGGTCGCGCCGGCGTTTTTTCAGCTGTAGTGCCTTTACAAGGCACCGCCTCATGGGGAGCTCGCCACCCCAGCCTAAAGGCTGGGGTTAAGCATGGTTAAGCGCCTACGGCGCCAAGTTGTCCATTTGCTGACATCTTGTTGACGCCGCAGGCTGGAAACCTGCTGCACGATTGGGAGGGGACGCGCCTGGTGCAGTTTGCCGGAGCAGCGAATATCAATGGGTGACTGGTTACTCGTTATGTCTTTATTGGTTGGGCGCGGGAAGCGACGGGTTGCGGGAGGGGCTGGCTGGAATACTGGTGTTCCCAGCGACGGTGGAGTGGTTTTGACAGAGCGGCCAGGTGTGAAGTACTATCAGTCAAAGCAATCCGGCAGGGGGTATTTTCCCTTTTGCCACAGATAAATGGACGGCGCGGGCGGCCGGCTTTTTGGCGTTGCTGCGGTGGCGGGCAGGAAAGTATTATTGCGGTCGCTGCCGGGAGTGCCGGCGCCGGCGGTGAGTTTGCCGCTGCCGCCAATGATCAGATTGTCTTCCACGCGGTCGCCGACGTTGTCCAGGAATTCATAAAAGATCATCGGGAAGTCCGTCTTCAGGCGGAACACATTGCCCTTAATGACATTATCCCTATTGCCCAGACGCGAGACAATGGCTGGTCCATCCTGGACCGTA
>JAAZKQ010000551.1 GCA_012799755.1 Lentisphaerota bacterium
AGCCGCCGTGGCCAGGCCGAGCCGGTAGAGGGTGGCCAGGTTGTTCACCGATGAGGCCATCAATCAGCTTTCGAGGACGGCGTCGGGCTCTTCTTCCGGTTCAGCGGGCTTGACGCCCGCCTCGGCGAGGTCGGCGGCGTCGGGGCCGATGTGCAGGGCGTCGAGGGCGTCGGCGGCATCAACGTGGACTTGTTCATCATATCTTTCGCGGAGAGTCATCTTGCTCAGGTCGCGGTAGATGTTGTATTCGACGCCGCCCAGCCTGCGGTACACCGCCGCGGTACAGAAACGCGGGGGTTTATTCTCATAGCTGGTGATGACGTTGTATTTGATCTCGCCGGCGCGTTTGTTATCCAGATCGCAGATGACTGTGCCGTCGGCGTAGAAGGCGCCGACATCTATGCCGGCGTCAAGCAGGGTATAGATGCTTTCCTTTTCGAGGTCATCGCCGTCAATGTAGAGGTGGCCCATGGAGGTGGCGGCGGCGGCGACGTCTTTGCAGGCGGCGGCGCTTTCGCAGAGGGTTGGCTGCCACTGGCCGTCTTTCCATTGTTCGATGATGCGTTCTTGCTGGGGGTTGTTCTGGTCGCGGCAGCTTCGCAGTACGCGGGCGCCGATGTCCTTAGCGGCGGCCAGGAGGTTTTTTTCCCGTTCGCGGGCGCCGATGTCCTTGGCGGCGGCCAGGAGGTTTTTTTCCCGCTGGCCGGCGCCGTCGTCGGTCTGCAAGGTCAGCGTCGCGGTTATCGCGGTGGGCGGGGGGCTTGCCGGCTCGTGGTCGTCGGCCATGGCGTTGTCCATGCCGGGGAGGAAGGGTTCGTTGCCGTCCACCTCGCCGGCGACGAAGTCGTTGTCTTTGCGGCGCACTTTGGTTTCCCAGGTGACGCTGTCAATCTCCAGCCGCGCGTAGTTTTCGCTTGGCCGGAAGACGCTGACTTTGACGGTCATGTCCACGCGGTCGGCGCCGGGTTCTTCGCCGTCGCCGAAGAGTTCGCGCTGTCGTTTGATGTCTTCGAGCACCTGGGGGATATTGCGTTCGACGGCGTAGCCGACTTTTCTGCCGGCCATTTGCACCACCCGCGCCACGAAATCCTGATTGTTGTCGCCCATTGTCTTTGCCTCCTTCTGTGCTTGTTGTTTCAATTCATCGGGTTGACGTCCCGGTAGTCGTACTGGAGCTCTTCGCGGCGCTCGATGGCGGCGCAATCTTCCCGCCGTCGGCGCAGGCGCTCGATGCCCTGCTTCATGATGCGCATGGCGCGATCGGCCAGGGCCATTTCTTCGCAGGTCGCCGGCAGTTCATCTGCCGCTTCGGCCAGCAGGTGGATGGTGTTCATGATGATCTCAGTCATGTTGTGCGATCCTTTCCGGGTTATGTTGTTGTCGAGACGTTTGGGCGTCTTCTGTAGCGCCTCTCCGAGGCGCGTGATTTTGAGGTGTGCCTGCCCCAGGCTAAAGCCTGGGGTTAAGCATGGTTAAGCGCCTACGGCGCCAAGTCTTGCATCTCTGCAACGCGCATGCTGCTCTTTGTTTCCCATACGGAAAATCCATTGCGAAAAACAGCTTGGAATAATTCCAGAACTGGGGTTAATTTTTGAGCGACTCCTAGAACGGCAGGCCGCCCTCACTGGC
>JAAZKQ010000552.1 GCA_012799755.1 Lentisphaerota bacterium
CCCCGCATACGCAAACCCAAGCACACGCAGGCGCCAAGCGTGCAGCGGGCTTGCAGCCCGCAGCGGCACATCATCCCGCATACGCAAACCCAAGCACACGCATACGCCAAGCGTGCAGCGGGCTTGCAGCCCGCAGCGTGACCTCCCCCTACCAACGACTCCAAGCGGTTGCCACGCGGCGGGTTTCATCAGAGCCATGGATACTATGTGGCCCCCGGCCTGAGCGCAGTCTGTCCCTCGCGCGCGACCTTATTAGGATGGGGGCCCCTAGGGTGGGTGGGCTGTGATTTAAAGCACTGCGTGAAAAATAGCCAAAAAATCGCCCCTGACAAGCCAAAAAAACGCCGGGTAACAGCATTTTGTGCTTTGCCATGATTTCAGCATTGTTCTCATAAGGATTTTCGCGCAGTTTCCTATGCGTTCAGATGAGCCCCAACTCCCCGGCTCTTGCCCTCTGTTTTGCCAGACAAGGGCATAACGGTACGGTCATTGACCACTCCTTGGCAGCCGTCGTTCCGGACCGCCTTGTTGACGCCGCTCCGCCGCCAGGCGCCACCTCGTGTCTTGTTGGCAGGTGGGTGGGCCTTCGGCGCTGAAAACCAAAGAGACGACAGGAAATGTCTGTTATCAATGGGTGACCGGTTACCTGGTTATTTATTCAAGCATGAAGGTGGCTTTGCCGAGCTTGTCGAGTTGTGGTTTGCGGGCGAGCGCCTCTTCGCGGCGTCCTTCTTCGACAAGTCGCAGGTAGGTCGTGATCAGCTCGTTGTGCGCTTCACAGGTGAGGAGATTGCGGAGGGCAAGGAGTTTGGGGTTTGGCGCCGGGGCATCGAAGTCCTCGGGAGTCCATGCCGGTTTGACAAGCGCGCGCGGATAGCCGCTGCAGGCGGCCCAACATTCGAAGAAGCGCCGCAGTTCCTGCATGTCGGCGATGGGCGCGGAGATAGTATTGATGTAATTGAAGAAGCCCTCGCGCTGTTTGTCGCTAAGGGGTCTGACGCTGTCGGCTTCAGGGCTGAAGGTGGTGGGGATAAGTTCCATGGCGGTTGCGCCGCCCTTGTCAATGCTGAAGCGCACCATGTAGCCAGTGTACCAGAAATCGGTTGGGTCGTCGGCTTGGACCTTTCGTTCCGGGAAGTAGAAGTTGCCAAGGCTGTAAACGATGGGCTTGCCATGCCAAAGTTCAACGCCTTGTGGGCAGTGGGTATGGATGTTCACGACCATGGCGGCGCCGGCGTCAATGAAGGTCCGACACATCTCGACCACACGCGGGCTGGGCAGGGGATTCTGCTCGTTGCCGCCGTGGAGAACAACCAGGCAACAATCAACTTTTTTTGCCAGATCGTTGATCTGACGGGCGTTCAAGGACGGCGAAAGCGGCGCCGCGCCGGGGCGCTCCGGGGTGGCGCTGCCGAATTCGTTTTCAGCGAAATTGAGGATGCCGACACGAATGCCCTTGACGTCGCGGATGAGTGGTTGATAGGCGGCCGCGAGATTTTCACCGGCGCCGACGGTTTGGAAGCCGTTGGCGTGGAGTTGGGCGATGGTGTCCATGGCGGGCTTGGGGCCGTAATCGCCGATGTGATTGTTGGCGAGGAGGGCGACATGGCCGCCCCAGGCGTGCAGGAGAGCAATGGTGTCGGGATGGCAACGGATATTGGGGCCACTTTTGCAGATGGGAGTGTCGTCGGTGGTCAGCGGCGTCTCAAATTGAATCAGGGACAGATCGGCGCCGGCGAAGATATCCTGAAGCGGCGCGAGGATCTCCTTGGCCTGGCCGTTGAGGATGCGTTCTTCGGCGATGAGGCGGGGGCAGCAGTCGCCCGCTATGAGAATATCCGCCTGCGGGCTGGATTGACTTTCGCGGATGACGACGCGGCCGTTTTTCGGGTTGAGCATGATGCCGGTCCTTTGTTGTATGGCGGTGGATGAAAATTACCGGAAAACAATGAAATTTTTGCTGCATGCTGTCGCGATGGCTAGTCGCAACGGACGCTGAGGTCATCAAGAAAGAAGGTGACGGCGGCGCCGGCGGCGGGGACTTCCGGGTAGAAATCCACGACAATTTCCATGGGCGGTCCATCCTGCACCTGGTTGTTGTTGCCGCCTTGGCATCGTGGCGGCTGATCCTTGAGGTTCCAGCTGATTGTGCGCCAGCCTTGCCAGTCCAGGCGCCCTTCGGGGCCATAGAATTGTTCGCCGCTACGATCACGGACGCGGGGGACGAAGCGGGTATTGCTGCCGTCGCCGAAGAGCTTGAAAGAGAGCGCGGTGACAGGTCGCTCAAGACAGTCGAAGCGGACTGAGAAGAGCTTGAGCTGCCAGGTCTTGGCTTTGTCGCCAGGCGGGAATTGCGCTGAAACGGCCACAGCCTGCTTGCCGCTGGCGGCCTGCTGTTCACTGAGCACGGCTTGGGTGGCGATGGCCGTGCCGTCGGGACCGTGTTCCGGCCAGACGTAGGCGCGTGACCATGGGTTCTCGTTTTCGAAGTCAAAGTCGAATTGCAACGGTCTGCTGCCGGCCTGCGGTTCCGGCGGAGCGATGTCACCGACGGGTAGATCAATGGGGCTGGCGATGCCGGGCGCCCGTCGCTGTCCGCCGTGGGAGATCATGGGCTGCTGAGCCAGGAACATGCCGCGGAAAGCGGGTTCGCCCAGCACGGATTGGGCGTCCTGGCCGCTGGCGTTTTGGTAGTCGGCGAAGGCCGTGGGAGGGTAGTCCTGGTCATTGATGCGGAAGGCGCCGGGGTAGTAGGCATTGCCGTTGGCGCGCAGAAGCCCGCCCTGGAGCCGCAGGGCCTGGCCATCTGCGGGGTGCCTGATGAGGGATTGAAAGAGATGGAGCGCGGCGCTGTTCATGACGCTGGCGCCAACTGTGGAGTCGAGGATGCAGCAGCGCTGCACGGTGGCGCGGGCATTGCCCATGACGACCAGGCCCTGTGAGCCGCCGTTGATGACGACGTTTTTGAGGAAGAGCAGGCCGGCGGCCATGGGGTCGTCGGGCTCATAGCCGACTGTGGCGGTGGTGGTGCTGTGGATGGCGACTTGCCTGCCGGCGTTATTGCGGACGAGTGAGTCTTCCATGCTGCGGAAGCCGCCCCAGAAGTCGGCGCCGGCAAGGCGGTTGTTCTCAACCAGTACGCCTTGGTAGAGCGAGCGTGCGACACTGATGTCCTGGATGCCGTAGTTGTTGTGGTGGAAATGGCCGCCGCGGACGACTGCGGAAACGTCCTCGTGGTTGGAGAAGCCGTCGTCGCCGTTGTGTCGGCCACAGATATTTTCGTAGTGAAGGCCGCGGCAGTATCCGTGCATATTGAAACCATCGTTGGCGAAGTACTCGGCATTGAGATTGCGGATGGTGACGTAGCTGATGTTAGTCATGGTGACGCCGCAGGGCCGGTAGGTGCCGCGGAGCTCAAGCTGGGCTGGGGTGACGCCCGCAGCGCAGCGCAGGTAGATGCCCTTGGGGAGCCAGCAGGCCTGGCCGGGCTTGAGTTCCTCGGGTTTGCGGGAGCCTTCCAGCCGCTGGTTGTCGCGGTCAATGAGGTAGGGCGCCTGGGCGCCGACGCGGGTGCCGTCAGCTTGGAAGAACAGGCCGTCGCCGAGGTCCTGCCATTGGTCGGCGGGGACGGGCGCCAGGCCGCTGAGGGTTGCTCCATTGCCTTCAATGGTGATGGGTTGCCAGGCGCTGCCGCCGCGAAGGAAGACCATGTTTTCGTAAAAACACTGGCCGGCGCCCAAGGACACCGTATCGCCGGGCTGAACCTTGGCCATGGCGGCGGCGATGCTGCGCAAGGCCTTTTGCGGGCTGAGCCCGTCCAGTTGGTCATCGCCCCGCGCGGCGTCTACATAAATCACGTTCTGGGCAACGGCGAACACCGCGCTGAGGATGAAAATTGCCGCTGTTGGAATAGCTGTGCGCATGATAGTATCTTTTCTGTTGTCATCATGCGGCCCCATGTCAAATGGACTGGCCGCGTTGTTCGTTTTTACCTAAGCGAGTATGACCGTCGCACGTGGCGCAAGACATAAGATGGTCATCTTGATGGGGTTTTCAACAGCTTTGCGGTGGCTCTACGTGGGGCAATTCAGGGCGCTGGCTGGCGTAAAGGATTGGTGCAGCTACGAGGTGACAGCAGTTTATGAAGCAGATTCAGAAGTGCCCGCATTGCGGCAAAGACGCCATCTTCATTCGGGACTTGTGCCCGAATTGTGGCTACGATTCACCCAGTGATGAACGCGGCGAGCCGGATTACAAGGCCGACGAACGAGGTCGGTTGCCGTCTTACATGTCGTTGCTGGAGGAGACGATGAGCGTGCCGCAGCAGCACGGTCGGATTCTCCTGGGGATGATCTGCGGCTTGCTGCTGTTGCCGGTGGTGGCGCTGAACGTGGTGAATGTCTACTTGCAGCTGGACCCCGACCGTACGCTGCCCATTCCCATTTGGCGCAGTTTGTTGCTGTTGTTGCTTTGTTCTTGGCTGGTCTATCGCGTCTGGCATGGCCGACGCTGGTCACAGCTCCTGCTTACCGTCTGGGCCGTTTTTTCCGGCTTGGCACAGCTCGTTTATGCGCTGCGGTATTATATGGAGGGCGAGATTGACAATCCCGCGGCCCTGTTCGTGGCGCTGGTGTTCGGGCTGGTGAACCTCTGGTGCGCTTGGCAGCTTTGGCGCTCCCGCATCATTCCCGATTTCGTCAACCGCCAACAGCGCTTTTACCAGGAGACCGTCCGTAATGCGTAGCCAGGTTTTGCGAGAGGCCGTGAAGGAGCGCGCCACCCCAGCTATCCTGTTTTAGCCCAGTGCCTTGCGGCTGCCTGAAACGCGCGGAACTGGGGAGCCTGTGGACAGTATGGACTCTATGGACATCATGGACGGTGACATTTGGCTGCCGCAATGTCTTCTAACTTGCTGCGCCGCATGAGGTTGGTGGGCGGCATTCAACGCCGGCCCACCCTGTCCATATTGTTCACCCAGCCCCGCCCGCCAATGGGTGATTGATTGGGTTTTCGTGTAATCGGTCAGGACATTGATAACTTTGTTCCTGCGGTCATTCTGACCGTCCTGCCGCCAAAACATCTTCTCCCTGGCATTTGAGCGCTGAAAGCGCGAGCTATGATAGCCCAGGGCAAAGCGAGGCCGAAGGCGGAGCGTCGCCCTGGGTGAAG